>JANTHA010000027.1 GCA_024762625.1 Thiotrichaceae bacterium | reverse complement strand
AAATGGTAATTAGGTGTATAATGTGGTTTAACAGATTATGCGATTTCTACTTTAGATATAGATAAATAGCATACACGGGCGACTCACAATCAGTTCAACTGAGCGTTAATTAGAAAGTAAAATCCCGACTGTTCGAATCAAATTTGTCTTGCAACAAAACCAAATCATATACTTGGAACAATTCACGAAATGATTTTCAACTTTATGTAAGTCAAATCTGGAGTAGTAATTTAGATCTCTGGAAAATCTTATATCGAAAACATCTACCTATACGTGATTCTTCAAATTGAATTTAAAGGCCGACACTATTTATTATTCATGACTTATTGCATAGCTATAAAAACAAACAGCCATCTGGTTTTCGCCTCAGATTCTAGAACCAATGCCGGGCCTGACAATGTAAATACCTATAGTAAAATGTTTTGCTGGGGAATTCCCGGACAAAGACAATTTGTGCTGTTAAGTGCTGGCAACCTTGCAACATCCCAGTCCGTTGTCGAGAAAATAAATCGTGATATAAAAGAAAATTCAGAAGTTAACCTTTTCAATGTCAAATATCTTTCTGATGCTGCCGACTATATCGGGAAATTGAGCCTTGAAGCCCAGAATACTATTCTCCAAGCGGGAATGAATGCGGGCTTTAATGCCGAATCAACCTTCATATTCGGGGGTCAAATTGAAGGTGACTCAGCTGAAATTTTCATGATATACCCTCAAGGCAATCACATAGTTTGTCCCCAGGCTGCGCCGTTTTTACAAATCGGTGAAATTAAATACGGTAAACCGCTGCTTGACCGGGTGATTCATGATAATACCTCAGAAAGTGATGCCATACGTGCAGCGATGGTTTCAATGGACTCTACCATGCGTAGTAATTCAACCGTTGGTCCCCCTATTGAAATTAACAGTTACACCATCAATTCCTTTAAACCGGGCGGCTACCGGGTTTTCGTTGAAGACGATGCCTATTTACGAGACCTTCGTGACAGTTGGGCTGAAAAATTACTAGGGGCATTTGCAGGCTTGCCCGAATTGCCCAGCGTAAGCAACGTATCCAGAATATGCCGCAACCGTTGAAAAGTGTCTTCCCCTCTGTACACTACCGCAATTTTGCTCAGAACCTAATGAAGCTAGACTGTATTTACCTAAGTGCTTGCTAAGGATGGCTACACGGCTGAATTCCCGTTTATTTGTGGAATGTTTTTTGGTTGGTGAAATTTCTTTTAGGTAACGCTGCAGCGCTTTATTAATTGAAGTTTTTTCAGAGTGAGACTGGGTAACTGGGTAACATAGATGCCACGAATAATTTCATCTTCAGTTCATCGTGCCCTACTTTCAGCATCGCGTTTAATGCGAAATGATTGGATACAGTAGGGTATCCAGTTCTCCTAATTACTGCTTTCCAAGAACCAGAAGGTACTTTAACTATGGTTGCCATAAGATAAACTGAGATATGTGAATGTACCTGTATTGTACCTGAGCACGTTTTTTTATAATTCAAAAACGAACATAAAAAGCCTCATTATAATCGTAAGCGATTGATAATAAGGAAAATAATATGGTGGGCCTGGAAGGACTCGAACCTTCGACCAACGGATTATGAGTCCGCTGCTCTAACCAACTGAGCTACAGGCCCTTTGTGATTTGCTGTCACGATTATCAAATCAAGGGTACGGCTTTTGTGAGAGGAGGCGCCTAACGCTGGTTGGGATCCTTCTCCACTTCAAGGAAGCTGCGTAGCATATCTGATCGGCTCGGATGACGCAATTTTCTTAACGCTTTTGCTTCAATCTGGCGTATCCGCTCGCGGGTTACGTCAAACTGTTTGCCGACTTCTTCCAGCGTATGATCGGTATTCATGTCAATGCCAAAGCGCATCCGCAATACCTTGGCTTCGCGCGGCGTGAGGCTGCTGAGAACATCCCGCGTGGTATCGCCCAGCCCATTCGAGGTGGCGGATTCAACGGGCGATTGTACATTGCTGTCTTCAATGAAATCACCGAGTGATGAATCTTCATCGTCGCCGATCGGCGTCGCCATCGAAATTGGCTCCTTGGCGATTTTCATGACCTTGCGCACCTTGTCTTCTGGCATATCCATTTCGATAGCCAGTTCTTCCGGCGTGCCTTCGCGACCTTTCTCCTGGAGTAGTTTACGCGAAATACGGTTTAACTTATTGATCGTTTCAATCATGTGAACCGGAATACGGATCGTGCGCGCCTGATCCGCAATGGAACGGGTAATCGCCTGTCTAATCCACCAGGTGGCGTAAGTCGAAAATTTATAACCGCGCCGGTATTCAAATTTGTCCACTGCTTTCATCAATCCGATGTTGCCTTCCTGGATTAAATCAAGGAATTGTAAACCGCGATTGGTGTATTTCTTTGCTATTGAAATCACCAGGCGCAGGTTGGCTTCAACCATTTCCTTTTTGGCGCGGCGCGCCTTGGCTTCGCCCACCGAAACAACCCGGTTGATGTCCTTGAGTTGGCTTATGCTAAGGCGTGTTTCCGTTTCAATTTTTTGCAATTGTTGTTGCTTGAAAATCACATCGTCAATATAGGGCGCGAGCGCCTCCTTGTGTTGTGGCTTTTTCTCGATGTACTCAGTGATCCACTCTACATTGGTTTCATTCAATGGGAATGAAGTAATAAAATCCTTACGCGGCATTGCAGCCTTCTGTACGCAAAGCTTCATGATTTCACGCTCCAGCGTACGAATGCGAGTGATGATATCCTGCATTTGCTTGCCAAGTTCGTCTATCACGGATTGAGTAAATTTGAATCCCAGCAATTTCCTGCTCTGCTCATCGCGAAGCTTTTGATAGGTCTCAAAATCCTGGTTTTCGCACGCCTGGCAAGCCCGCACATATAAGTCATTCAACTCGGCGAATTTCTGACGCGCTTCTTCCGGATCCGGACCAGTGTCTTCTATCACTTCTTCATCGCTTTCTGAATCTTCGCTTTCCGAATCATCAGCCTCTGATTCGTCGGTTTCATCCGTGTCAGAAACAACCTGTGCCGGCTCTGGTATGACATGGCGCTCCGCGTCTGGATCTACGAAGTCTATAATCAGATCAGACAGACGTTTTTCTTCGGCTTCCACTTTGGAATAGAAATCCAGAACATATTCAGTAGACATCGGCAAGTTGGACAAGGCTGTCAATACTTCGTACAGACCTTCCTCTATGCGAATCGCAATCTGTATTTCACCTTCGCGGGTAAGCAATTCCACTGTCCCCATTTCTCGCATGTACATACGCACCGGATCTGTTGTGCGACCAAAATCACTGTCAACATTGGACAATGCCGCCGCTGCTTCCTCAGCTGCTTCGTCATCGGTATCAACCGCTTCTTCGGTGAGGATCAGGCTGTCTTCATCGGGCGCCTTTTCAAACACCTTGATGCCCATGTCGCCAATCATGGTGACAATTTCTTCTATTTGTTCAGGGTCGACGATGGTATCTGGAAGATGATCATTGACTTCCGCATAGGTCAAATAACCTTGCTCTTTGCCTTTTGAAATCAGTGTCTTAAGGCTTGTTGCCTGAGTGCTTTCTTCACTAGCGCCTTGATCTTCGCTTGCGCCTTGTTCTTCGCTTGCGCCCAGTTCTTCAAGAACAGGATCATTACCTGATTCTTCTATAATATTTTCATTTTGATTTGGGTTTTCATTAGCGTTTTCGGCGACCAGATTCTGATCAGAAAGAGTTTGATTTTCCGCTTGTTTAGTCATTCTTTTTTGTACTACTCGTAAAAAAATGTTAATCAACCATTATATCATAACTTTGGGAGCCTTTGAATATAATGTATTACTATTCAGGTTTATGAACGTGTTTTATTTCATTATAAGCAACTATTCAGTACCACCTCGTTATTAATAAAGTATGGGACAATTTCAATATTTAAAGAGCTTTTAAATAATCGGGCATCATCTGCAATAGTCCGGATTATTTAGCTTGTGTGCTATTTAACGGAACTTATTTTGCTTAACAGATTCAACGCCGTTAAACGCATATTTAATTGCTAATTTAACGCATGTTTAATAATTCCAGCAAATCGCGTTTTTCCTGATCCAGCAGCCCTTCGGTTCGTTCTTTGTGCAATAATTGTTCAATTTTAAGCACCGTTGCATTTTTTTCTATGCGGCGCAAACAGTCCCTGAATTCAGCTTCAAGTATGTCTTGATCATCGGATTCAGGCCGCCATTTCATCAGACTGGAAAACGCAGCTTCAAATTCCGTACCTCGCCATCTCTCCAGCAAGGCCGCAGCGTTAATATGGGGCGTTTCCTGGATTGTTTCAATGAGTGTAGTCAATAAATCCGAGCCTGGCAGGTCTGATAGCGCAATTTGTTCCATATTCTCGACAAACTGCACCAAATCGGGTTTAAACAGCAACAGAGTAATCGCATAACGGATTGCGGTTTTCTTGACTTCACGGTTGCTTAGTCGGCTAAATTCATGATCTGGTTCATCGTCAGCGCGTGTAATCTGTTTATGTGTGCGGATGGTCGCAACCGGCACAGATGTCAGCCTGGACAACTTTTCAAGCAATTGTTCCTTAACCAGTGATTCCGGCATTAACTTTAGCAGCTTGCTGGCTTCATCCAGAAAACGCGCCTTGCCCTCACTGGAGCTGATATTAAAACGCTGAAGAAGCGCATCAACAAAGTAATCGCTTAATGAAGCAGCCGTCTCAAATGAAGCCTCAAAACCCGCCTTGCCGTTTTTTCTGATCTGGGTATCCGGATCCTCGCCTTCAGGCAGAAATAAAAAACGAATTTCCTTGCCGTCCTGCATTATTGGCAGGGTATTTTCCACGGCGCGCCAGGCGGCTTCCCTGCCTGCGCGGTCGCCATCAAAACAAAAAATGATTTCCGGAACCGCCCGGAACAGTAGTTTTATATGCTCCTGGGTAGTTGCAGTACCCAGCGTTGCGACTGCATAACTAACGCCAAACTGCGCCAGCGCAATGACATCCATATAGCCTTCAACAACCACAATGCGTTCCAGCTTCTGGGTGTATTTTCGCGCCTCGTAAAAACCGTAAAGCTCCGAGCCCTTGTGAAACAGACTGGTCTCCGGCGAATTGATGTACTTGGGTAATCCATCGCCGAGCACACGACCACCGAAACCGATCACCTGTCCCTTGCGGTTATGAATCGGGAACATGATGCGGTCGCGGTAACGGTCGTAAATTTTATTGTTTTCTTCGTTATGGATCAGCAAACCCGAATCAAGTAATTGTTGCCGGGTATAACGCTTATAATTTTGCGAAAACTGTTTTTCCAGTACGTTCCAGCCATCAGGCGCATAGCCTAACTTGAATTGTTTAATGATGTCGCTGCTCAATTCACGACTTTGCAGATAATCAATCGCTTTCTGCGAACTTTTAAGCTTAATCTGATAGAACTCGCCTGCATCAGACATCAGTGTATACAAATCCTTGCTGCGCTGACGTTGTGCCGCGCTGGGCGCTTTTCCGCCTTCACGCGGTACGGTTACGCCTATGGATTCCGCCAGTGTCTCGATCGCTTCGACGAAATCCTGGTGATCATAGTCCATCAGAAACGAAATCGCGGTGCCATGCGCGCCGCATCCAAAACAATGGTAAAACTGCTTGGTCGGACTGACTGTAAAGGATGGCGTTTTTTCGTTATGAAATGGACAACAGGCAGAGTATTCCCGTCCTTTCTTTTTCAGGGGTACGCGCGTATTAATGACATCGACAATATCGACGCGCAATAGTAAATCATCAATAAATTCACGAGGAATGGATCCTGATGACGCCATTGAACTCCATAAAACAACAAAAAAGCGAATTTTAACGATGCATTGAATTTAGCGCGGCAAACTGGTGCTACCCATCAAATACTGATCAATCGCATGTGCGCACTGGCGTCCTTCGCGAATCGCCCAGACCACGAGCGACTGGCCGCGGCGCATATCGCCCGCCGCAAACACCTTATCCAGTGAGGTTGCATAGGCGTTATCGCCTTCAGTCTCTCCCTTGACATTGCCGCGTTGATCAAGCTCCACACCGAGTTCTTCCAGCATGCCCTCATGAACAGGGTGTAAAAAGCCCATCGCCAGCGTCACCAGATCGGCCTTTAACTGAAATTCGGAGCCTTCCACCTCGGACATTTGCCACTGGCCAGTATCATCCTGGCTCCATTCCACTTTGACGCAGTTAATCGCCGTCACATTGCCGTCGTCATCGCCTTCAAACGATTGAGTGGCGACCGAAAAGATGCGTTCGCACCCTTCTTCCTGCGATGTCGAGGTGCGCATTTTGTTTGGCCAGTCCGGCCAGACAACCAGTTTGTCTTCCTGCTCAGGCGGTTTAGGCAATATTTCAAGCTGGGTTATCGAAGCTGCGCCATGGCGGGTTGAGGTGCCGATACAATCCGAGCCGGTATCGCCGCCGCCGATGACCACCACATGCTTGTCTTTGGCCCAGATCACTTGATCTTCGCCATGTACGCCCTGCACCCACTTGGTGTTCGCCTTGAGAAAATCCATGGCGAAATGAATGCCTTTCAGCTCGCGTCCCGGAACCGATAAATCGCGCGGCTTTTCAGAGCCGCCGGTAAGCGCTACCGCATCATAATCCTGTAGCAGCTGGCTGGCCGGGATATCAACGCCGATGTGGGTATCGGTGATAAATTCAACGCCTTCTGCGAGCATCTGCTCCATGCGACGATCAAGCAATGCTTTTTCCAGCTTGAAATCCGGAATGCCAAAACGCATCAAACCGCCGATACGGCTTTCTTTTTCAAACAGCGTTACCTTATGCCCGGCTCGCGCAAGCTGTTGCGAACAGGCCATGCCCGCCGGCCCGGAGCCAATCACCGCCACTTTTTTGCCGGTTTTATGGGGCGCTATTTCAGGCTTGACCCAGCCTTTGGCAAAACCCTTGTCTACGATTTCACATTCAATGGTCTTGATGGTCACCGGGTTATTGTCGATATTCAAGGTGCATGATTCCTGACATGGCGCAGGACAGATGCGTCCCGTAATTTCAGGCAGGTTATTGGTAGAGTGCAGGCTATCCAGCGCCTCTTGCCATTCCCCGTGATACACCAGATCATTCCAGTCTGGAATGATATTGTTCACAGGGCAGCCGCCATTCGGCCCATCATGACAAAATGGTATGCCGCAATCCATGCAACGCGCGCCCTGACGCTTCAATTCTTCTTCATCAAGCGGAATCACAAACTCATGAAAATGAACAATACGCTCATCGACCGGCGCATAAACGCGATCGCGACGCTCAATTTCCTTGAAACCAGTAATTTTTCCCATCTATGTTATTTCCTACTTATTCCTACAATTTCCACTGCGATCTATGCCGCTGCTTTTTTGGCGTTATGCTGTTGCAAGGCCCGACGATAATCAACCGGTACGATTTTGACAAATTTTCCCAAATACTCTGCCCAGTTATCCAGAATATGATTGGCTCGCACCGAGCCGGTATAACGGGCGTGATTTTCAATCAGCGTCTTCAAACGGGCCTCATCCGCCTGCAAAGGATCGTTAATGGATTCGTTGGGCAGATCAACATCAACCTGTTGTAGCTCAACCATTTCCATATTGCACAGACTGGCGAAATCGCCCGACTCATCCAGCACATAGGCGATGCCGCCCGACATACCCGCTGCAAAATTGCGACCGGTGGCGCCGAGACACACAACCTGACCGCCAGTCATGTATTCACAACCATGATCGCCGACGCCTTCTATGACCGCTGTTGCGCCTGAATTTCGAACACAAAAGCGCTCGCCGGCAACGCCGCTGAAATAGGCTTCGCCGCTGATTGCGCCATACAGAACCGTATTGCCTACAATAATATTTTCATCAGCTCTGGCGATTTTGCAATCCTCTGGCGGATAAATGATCAATCGACCACCAGAAAGACCCTTGCCGACGTAGTCGTTGCCTTCGCCGGACAATTCCAGAGTGACGCCTTTGGCGGCCCAGGCGCCAAACGATTGACCCGCCGTACCGCTCGCCTTGATATGGATAGTGTCATCCGGCAAACCTTCATGACCATACATCTTTGCAACGCGGCCAGACAACATGGTTCCAACGGTGCGGTTGTGATTCTTGATTGCCATCTCGATATTCACTTTTTCGCCATTTTCGAGCGCTGGCTTTGCCTCCTTGATCAATTGATTATCAAGCGCCTTGTCGATGCCATGATCCTGATCTTCCGTGCAATGCTCATCATCATGAGATTCAGCTTTAGGTTTAGTCAGTATCTTACTGTAATCCAGACCTTTAGCCTTCCAGTGTTTAATAGCCTGGCGCATATTAAGCCGATCCGATTGGCCGACCATTTCATTAACGGTTCTGAAGCCCAGTTGCGCCATGATTTGACGCATTTCCTCAGCAACAAAAAAGAAATAATTAATCACATGCTCCGGCTTGCCAACAAATTTCTTACGCAGATCCGGGTCTTGCGTTGCAACGCCCACCGGACAGGTATTCAGATGACATTTGCGCATCATGATGCAGCCTTCGGCGATGAGCGGCGCGGTGGCGAAACCAAATTCATCCGCCCCCAGCAGCGCGGCGATCACCACATCGCGACCAGTGCGCAAGCCGCCATCGGCCTGCACGCTCACACGGCTGCGCAGTTTGTTAAGCACCAGAGTCTGATGGGTTTCGGCAAGGCCAATTTCCCAGGGCGAACCCGCATGATGCAGCGATGTCAGCGGCGATGCGCCGGTGCCGCCATCATATCCGGAAATAGTGAGGTGATCCGCATGCGCCTTGGAAACGCCAGCGGCAACCGTGCCAACGCCCACTTCGGAAACCAGCTTGACCGAGATACGGGCTGCCGGATTGACGTTTTTCAGATCATGAATCAGCTGTGCAAGGTCTTCAATCGAATAAATATCGTGATGCGGCGGCGGCGAAATCAAGCCAACGCCCGGCGTTGAATGTCTGACCCGACCAATCTGCTCATTGACCTTGTGACCAGGCAACTGTCCACCTTCGCCCGGCTTTGCGCCTTGCGCCATCTTAATCTGAATATCATCCGAATTCACCAGATATTCAGTGGTCACGCCGAAACGACCCGAGGCAACCTGCTTGATCGCGGATCGTTCCGGGTTGGGACTGCCATCCGGCAAGGGCATAAAACGCGAGGCCTCTTCGCCGCCTTCTCCAGTGTTTGATTTGCCGCCAATTGCATTCATGGCGACCGCCAGGGTCGAGTGCGCTTCATAGGAAATACTGCCAAACGACATCGCGCCAGTGGCAAAACGCTTGACGATTTCACTGGCTGGTTCCACTTCATCCAGCGGCAAAGGCTTATCCGCAAACTTGAATTCCATCAGGCCGCGCAAAGTCAGTAAGCTCTGAGTCTGCTCATTCACTGCCTTGGAAAACTCGGCGAAAGTTTTGGCGTCTCTGGTGCGCACCGCATGTTGCATGCGCGAAATGGTAAACGGATTCCAGACGTGCTTTTCGCCGCGCACCCGATAGGCGTACGCGCCGCCCACATCAAGATGCTTTTCATACACTTTCTTGTCGCCAAAGCCGCGCGTATGCCAGCGTCGGGCCTCGCGCGCTATTTCATCCAGCCCCACGCCTTCGATGGTGGTCGCGGTGCCTGTAAAATATTCCTCGATAAACTCGCTGGAAAGACCCACTGCATCAAAAATCTGTGCGCCGCAGTAAGATTGATAGGTACAAATACCCATCTTGGACATGACCTTCTTGATGCCCTTGCCTACCGCCTTGATGTAATGTTTATGCGCGTCTTCAACGCTCAGGCTGGCATTGTTTTCAAGGTTGTATTTGGCGAGCGTCGCATCTATGGTTTCCAGCGCCAGCCAGGGGTTGATCGCTTCCGCGCCATAACCCGCAAGCGTGGCGAAATGATGCACTTCCAGCGCCGAGCCGGTTTCCACCACCAGGCCGGTTTCCATGCGCAGGCCATGGCGAATCAAGTGATGATGCACCGCCGAGGTCGCCAGCAACGCCGGAATTGCGAGGCGCTCCGCCGACACACCGCGGTCAGACAGAATCAGTATATTGTATTTCCCTTCTACCGATGCTTTAGCCTCTATGCACAAGGCTTGTATCGCATCTTTCATCCCGGCTTCGCCCAGGCTGGCGTCATAGGTAATATCCAGCGTTTTGGTGCGGAAAGCTTCCCCTGCGTGTGCATCAATCTCGCGGATATGGGAAAGCTGTTCGTTGGTCAGTATCGGCTGTTGAATCTCCAGACGCATACCGCTGTGCGCCTTGCCTTTTTCCAGCAAATTGGGCCGCGGACCGATGAAGGTCACCAGCGACATGACCAGCTCTTCACGAATCGGGTCGATCGGCGGGTTGGTCACCTGTGCAAAATTCTGTTTGAAATAATTGGAGATGTGACGCGCGCGATGCGACAACACGGCTACCGGCGTGTCAACGCCCATGGAACCGGTTGCCTCCATGCCGCTCATTACCATAGGCTTGAGCAAAAATTTGATAAACTCCTGTGTATAGCCGAAGGCCTGCTGATTTTTCAGCAATTCATCCCTGGGTAGCGGTTCGGGAACATTTGCGTCGCCAAAAATATCGCAAATCTTTATCTGGCTTTCATTCAACCATTCACGGTAAGGATTCGCCTGTGCGAGAACAGACTTGACTTCCTCATCGGTAATAATGCGCCCCTGCTGCATGTCAATAAGGAACATTTTACCGGGTTGCAAGCGCCATTTTTTGATGATTTTGTTTTCTGGAATATCCAGCACGCCCATTTCGGACGCCATCACCACCAGATCATCATCCGTCACCAGATAACGCGCCGGGCGCAAACCGTTGCGATCCAGCATGGCGCCGATCTGGCGGCCATCGGTAAAAGCAACCGCCGCCGGGCCGTCCCAGGGCTCCATTACCGCGGCCTTGTATTCGTAGTAAGCCTGGCGCTCCTTATCCATCAGCTCATCGCCGTGCCAGGCTTCAGGAATCAGCATGGTCATCGCTTCAGCCAGTGAATAACCATCGGCTACCATCAGCTCCAGCGCATTGTCGAGGCAGGCGGTATCGGATTGTCCTTGTGGAATTACCGGCCAGATTTTTCCGAGATCCTCACCAAGGACTTCGGATTTCATCGAGCTTTCGCGCGCCGTCATCCAGTTAACATTACCGCGGTTAGTATTGATTTCGCCGTTATGCGCAATCATGCGGAACGGATGCGCCAGATCCCAGGTTGGAAAGGTATTAGTGGAAAAACGCTGATGAACCAGCGCCAGCGCCGATTCCACGCGTTCATCCATCAGGTCTTGATAGTATTCGCCCACCTGCTTGGCAAGCAACATGCCTTTATAGACAATGGTGCGCGATGACATGGAGCACACATAAAAATCATCCGCGCCATCCATTTTTTGATGACAATCCGGGTTATGACAGATACGCGCCGCCAGCAATTTGTGTATCACAAACAGTTTGCGTTCGAATGCATCCTGATCAGGCGTATTCTCACCGCGCGCAATAAACACCTGATAAATTGAAGGCTCTGTGGGTTTGACCGATTCGCCTAGTCCGCTATTATCTACAGGCACTTTGCGCCAAGCCAATACACGCTGGCCTTCTTCAGCAATAATCGCGTCCGCCAGATTTTGCATGGCCTGACGATGCGCCGCATCTTTGGGGAAAAATAGCATACCGACGCCATAGTCACCTTCATCGGGCAAATCAAAACCCTTATCGAGCACCACATCACGGAAAAAAGCATGCGGCATCTGTATCAACAATCCTGCGCCATCGCCCGCCTTGGGGTCAGCGCCAACCGCGCCGCGATGCGTTACGCGTTTCAGAATTGTTAGTCCCTGTTGTATGATGGCATGACTCTTTTCACCTTTTATGTGCGCCACAAAACCCACGCCACAAGCATCATGCTCATTGGCTGGATCATAGAGCCCGTGTTTCGCAGGCAGGGTATTAAAGCGAGTGCTGGTAATGTCTGCTTTTAAAAATGCTTTTTGCTGCATGTAATCCTCTATCGTTCGTTTTATGGCATTCATTCTTTATCAATACTGAAACCTTTAGCAAATTAAAAGCATTCAAGATTGAATCGCCACGCTGTCTACATCGTTTTCTATACGGCTTTTGCGACTATCCTCAAAGCCGGATATTATATGAAGCCGACAAAAAAGGACAGGCCAGTATATCAACTTTTAGTCATGATGCCAGACCCGGATAAAGCGCTTTTCTGCGCTTTCTTTAGACGAGATAAAAACAAACAATTATTAAAACAGTTTAGCCATCACGCTACTCACTATTCACAATAGATAACGCTTTCCTTTTAACAAGGGTGAAAAAACATCGCCTTTTTTAGTAACGCGCATCGGCGCGGATAACAAATTAAAATCTTCAGGCCGGATAGCCCCCTGCTCTATCTCCGACCACTCAAGCGGCATGGAAACCGGCGCGCCCTGCCTTGCGCGCAGACTATAAGGCGCCGCCGTATTGCGACCAATACTGTTCTGCGTATAGTCAATACTTATGGTTTGGCCCTTATGCGTACCTTTTTTAGGCAGGCTGATCAGTTGCGGATAACGCCCGGCAAGTTCCGCAATCGCGTTTTTTAACCAGGTTCTTACCTGTTCAAAACTGGCGGCTTGTTTGTTGGCTTTTTTATTATTGCTATCTGCAACACGTAGCGGGACATAGATATGCAAGCCTTTTCCTCCACTGGTTTTAACGACGCCGCTGAGGTCTCTTTGCTGTAAATAATCCCTGACTTTCAACGCCGCTTCAAGTACCTGCTCAAAACCCGCCTGATCGCCCGGATCAAAATCAACCACCAGCCAGTCCGGATGCATCAGGTCATTGGCTTTTGAACCCCACAGGTGAAATTCGATCGCGCCCAGATTGGCGAGCCAGATCAAACCCGCCATATCATCAATCAATGGCAGTTTAATCCTATGTGAGTTGGTAACGGTTGTATAGTCTACGAAACGCATCCAGTCGGGCGCATTATCCGGCAACTCGCGACGATAAAACGAAAAATCCTTAATGCCGCGCGGAAACATGCGAAGCGTAACCGGACGGTCTTTAAAATAAGGCAACGCCACTGTCGTCATCGACTGATAATACTTGATCATATCCAGCTTGGTCAGTTGCAGATCCGGCCAGTAAAGTTTATCTGGATGGGTGATGGCGATTTCTTTATCATCCAGCGTTAAAATCAATGGCGAGGCGTCCATGTTTTTTCTCTTATCGAACTCCATTTGATGGGGCTAACATTATTAACAGCATTATCATAAGCCACATCATAAACCAGTGACAACTAAAGAACGCCTAAAACGCTTTTTAACCTTGCACCCAATCTAAGCAACGCTTACTATTCCGCCTTTC
>JANTHA010000026.1 GCA_024762625.1 Thiotrichaceae bacterium | reverse complement strand
CGGTCGGGAGGGAAATCATGTTTAAAAAATTCTGCGAAGATTTTCAACCTGAGTGGCAGCGTTATGTGGATCGTGGTTTATTGATTTGCAGCACTTTTCTTGTGGGCCTTGGTTTGGTGGTGATGATGTCCGCCTCCATCGCGGTAGCGGAAAAAAACTATGGCGATATTTACCACTTTTTCAATCGTCAACTGGTGTTTTTATTTTTAGGGCTGTTGGCCGCCTATATTGTATATCGGATTAAAACCAGTGTCTGGCAAAATATCGGCGCGAAACTGTTGCCGGTTGTCTTGTTGCTGCTGGTCGTGGTTTTGTTGCCTGGGATTGGCAAGGAAGTAAATGGCAGCCATCGCTGGATCAATCTTGGCGTGGTTTCTTTACAGGTTTCCGAAATGGCCAAGCTGATCATGATTATGTATTTATCCGGCTACCTGGTGCGACATGGCAAGGAATTATCTCATGGCGGTTTGTGGCGTCCCTTGCTAGTGCCTCTGGCGATGCTGGGTATTATGGATGTGTTGTTGATGTTGGAGCCAGATTTCGGTTCTGTGGTGGTGATGACGGCAACCGGCATAGCGCTTTTGTTCCTTGGCGGAGTCAAGCTGTCGCGACTCGCCCTGTTGTTTGTCGGTGCGATTGCGCTGATGATTCCCTTGGTGATGATGGGTTATCGTGGGGCGCGGGTAACCGCATTTCTTGACCCCTGGTCGCATGCAACAGGCAAGGCGTACCAGACTGTTCACGCCTTGATGGCGGTGGGCGATGGCGGCTGGTTTGGTGCGGGACTGGGCGGCAGCGTGCAAAAACTGTTCTATTTGCCTGAAGCGCATAATGATTTTATTTTTGCAGTGCTTGCGGAAGAATTTGGGTTTGTCGGCATTGTGGTAACGCTTGCCTTGTATGCCTGGTTGGTGCAACGCGCTTTTGTGATCGGTTTCCGCGCAGATCGCGCCAAGCTGCATTACGCCGCCTATCTGGCCTATGGTATTGGCTTCTGGATCGGTTTTCAGGTGCTGTTCCATATTGGCGTTAATCTGGCCTTGCTGCCGCCCAAGGGGCTGACCTTGCCGCTGATCAGCTATGGCGGCAGTAGCTTGCTGGTCACACTGATGGCGCTGGCTTTACTCATGCGGGTGCATCGCGATACCCAGATTGCATTGTTTGGCGTCAGCGACAAGGAAGCACTGCGAGTCATGCAAAGAGAAAAAAGGATGATGAAATCTGAAAATAAACGTGGGTTTGGGGGTGATGGCTATGCCAGATAAATCCTCTCATATCGATAAAAAACCCATTTTGATAACGGCAGGCGGCACCGGCGGCCATGTCTATCCGGGGCTGGCAGTTGCACGGGCGTTACAGGCGCAAAATATTCCTGTTATCTGGATGGGAACCCCGGGCGGACTGGAAGCCAGGATCATACCCGAGGCGGGCATTGATATGGTCTATCTGTCGGTTAATGGTTTGCGTGGAAAGAATAAATTGACCCTGTTGCTGGCGCCTTTCCAGTTAAGCAAGGCCTTGTTTCAATCGTTGATGATTATGCTGAAAACGCGTCCCGCTGCGGTGCTGGGCATGGGTGGTTTTGTAGCGGGACCTGGCGGCCTGGTGGCGGCATTGATGGGAAAACCCGTGGTGATCCATGAACAGAATGCGATCCCAGGTTTGACCAATAAATTATTGAGCAGATTCAGTAAAAAAATACTGGAAGGCTTTCCCGGAACTTTTAAGGGTAGAAAGAATACTGTGGGTATCGGCAACCCGGTGAGGCGGGAAATCGCCGCCTTGTCTCATCCCGTCCAGCGTCTTGGCGATCGCTGGGGTCGTATTAATATGCTGATTTTTGGCGGTAGTCTGGGAGCACAGGCGCTGAATGAAGTGGTTCCCATGGCGCTTGGCGAACTGCCTGTGGATAAGCGCCCTGAAGTGCGTCACCAGGCGGGGAAAAACAAGGATGCGGCGACGCGCGACCTGTATGAGAAAATGGGCGTCAAGGCGGAAATTACGCCATTTATTGAAGATATGGCGGAAGCTTATGAATGGGCTGATCTGGTAATTTGCCGCTCCGGCGCGCTTACGGTTGCGGAGCTGGCGGCGGCGGGCCTTGCTTCAATTCTGGTTCCTTACCCATTTGCGGTGGATGATCATCAAACGGCGAATGCAAGGTATTTGAGTGATTCCGGCGCAGCTCTGTTGATGCATCAGGAGGAACTCACGAGAGATTCGCTGGCGGATATTCTGGCTGAACTTGGCAACAACAGGGATAAACTGATTGAAATGAGTATTACAGCGCGCGAGCTGGCAAAGCCACAGGCCACGGACGAGGTGGCGGCCATTTGTGCAGCACTGGCTGGCTACGATTATGACAAACAGAGCAAGGATGACGCCGGTGCAGAACAGGCCGTTGAAGATGATTCCTCAAGCGCCAAAACCGAAGTAAAAAGCGCCCGGGAGGTAAATTATGAAGCAGCCTAATGATCTGGCGCGTCGCCGCATCAAGCAGATTCATTTTGTTGGGATCGGCGGTTCCGGCATGAGCGGCATCGCGGAGGTGCTCGCCAATATTGGCTATGACATAACCGGCTCTGATCTGGCGCAGAACGCCATGACCGAGCGCCTCGCATCGCTGGGCGCAAAAGTCTTCAATGGACATGCAGCCAGTAATATTGAAGGCGCTGATGTGGTGGTGGTTTCCTCGGCCGTCAAGGATGATAATCCAGAAGTTGTCGCCGCCAGGGAACAGAGTATTCCGGTTGTGCCGCGCGCTGAAATGCTGGCGGAAATCATGCGCTTCAGCAATGGCATTGCGGTGGCGGGCACGCATGGCAAGACCACGACAACATCATTGGTCACCAGTTTGCTGGGCGAAGGCGGACTTGATCCAACCTTCGTTATTGGCGGTCGCCTGAACAGCACCGCGAGTAATTCACGTCTGGGTACAGGCGAATATCTGGTGGCGGAAGCTGATGAAAGCGATGCGTCGTTCCTGTTGCTGCAACCAATGATTTCAGTGGTGACCAATATTGATGCGGATCACCTCAGCACCTACGACAATGATTTTGAAAAGCTCAAGGCGACCTTTGTCGAGTTTTTGCATCATTTACCTTTCTATGGCCTTGCAGTTCTTTGTGTTGATGATGATAACGTTTGCGATATTTTACCGGAGATTACCCGTCCTATCGTAACTTATGGCATTCATTTTGATGCGGATGTACGCGCTAGGGATGTGCGTTATGACGGCACTCAAAGCTTTTTTACTGTGGAGCGCGAAGACAAGGCGCCGCTGGATGTTACCTTGAATATGCCGGGTGAGCACAATGTACAGAATGCATTGGCGGCAATTGCGATTGCAACCGAGCTGGGCGTGAGTGACGAAGCCATTCTGAGCGGTCTGGATAAATTCCAGGGTGTTGGGCGTCGCTTCCAGTGCTATGGAGAAATACAGACGCATGAAGGCTCTGTGATGCTGGTGGATGATTATGGGCACCATCCAACCGAGATGGAAGCTACCATGAAAGCAGTACGCAGCGCCTGGCCGGAGCGCCGCATGATGGTATTGTTTCAGCCGCATCGCTACACTCGTACGCGAGACCTGTTTGAGGATTTTGCACAGGTTTTGTCCGAGCCGGATGTGCTGTTGCTGATGGATATCTATGCGGCAAATGAGGATCCAATCGCAGGCGCAGACGGACGTTCTCTGGCGCGCGCGATTCGCAACCGCGGCAATGTCGATCCGATTTTTGTCGCCAGGCAGGATGACATTATTGAAGTGCTGCAAAACCAGCTACAGGATGGCGATGTTTTGCTGACATTAGGCGCGGGAAGCGTCGGTTCAATTTCAGCGAGTTTACCCGCCCAGTTATCGCGAGGAACGCTGTTGTAATGACTGATTCGCATACACAATTTGGCAAGGTTGCGGTGCTGATGGGCGGCAGGGTTTATCCAGCTGACCAATTAGTCAGGGGCTATATAAATGAAGGCGAAGATTGACATGTTTGGCAAGGTTGCCGTGCTGATGGGCGGCTGGGCCGCCGAGCGCGAAGTCTCGTTAAAAAGCGGCGAGGCGGTTTTGCAGGGCTTGCTGGAAAAAGGCGTGGATGCGCATGCGCTGGATGCAGGGCGCGATGTGCTGGATGTATTGCGTGAACAGAAATTTGACCGCGTTTTTAATATTTTACATGGTCGGGGTGGTGAAGATGGCGAAATTCAGGGCGCGCTTGAAATCCTGAAAATACCTTACACTGGCTGCGGCGTGATGGCTTCTGCAATCAGCATGGACAAGCTGATGACCAAACGCATCTGGACAGGCGGAGGGTTGCCAACGCCCGCCTTCGAAATCATTGATGCGGATTCGGATTTTGAAAAAGTAGTGGAAAAACTGGGCTTGCCGGTAATAGTTAAACCGGCTCAGGAAGGCTCCAGCATCGGAATGAGCAAGGTGAATGAGGCGCATCAGCTTAAAACGGCGTATCAAACAGCGGCGCGTTATGATGACGTGGTTTTCGCAGAGCAGTGGGTGGCTGGCAAAGAATTCACCGTAGCGATTCTGAGCGATCAGGCGTTGCCGCCAATTCGTCTTGAAGCTAATGCCGAGTTTTATGATTTCGACGCCAAATACAGATCCAGCGATACCCGTTATCATTGTCCTTGCGGCCTTGATGAAGAAGCCGAAAAGGCGTTGAAAACACTGGCGAAAACAGCGTTTGAAGTTATTGGCGGCAGAGGCTGGGGGCGCGTCGATGTGATGCAGGATAATGTGGGTACATTCTGGTTGATTGAAGTCAATACAGTGCCGGGTATGACCGATCATTCGCTGGTTCCAATGGCGGCCAGACAGCAGGGTCTTGAGTTTGCCGACCTGGTGCTGGAAATTTTAAAAACATCATCTCTTGAGTCGCTGGATCAATAGAGTATTAAACGTAGTAAACAAGGAACAACCGAAAAATGAAATACAGGCCAGGATCAAAACGGGCGCAAGCAACACGCAGGAAGTCGCCTAAAAACAGACGTTCACTGGGCGACTTGAGAAACGCATTTGCCTGGAAACGCGTCAGCATGTGGCTGTTTGTAATACTACCCGCGTTAGCCGTGTTTGGCGGCTATCAGTGGCTTAAAAATCCACAACACATGACCATTAAAACGGTTGAGGTCGCGGGTGATTTGAAAATTCTGAATAAAGAAATGCTAGAACCGATTATTGCGGACTTTGTAAAAACCAATTTATTTTTGCTCGATAGCGATGCGCTGGAAGCGGCTGTTGAAGACAATGAATGGGTTTATTCGGCATCGCTGACTAAAATCTGGCCGGATAAATTAATAGTAAAGATCCATGAGCAACAACCGGTGGCGTTCTGGGGAGATAAGGCGATGCTGAGTAAGCAGGGCGCTATTATCAAAACAACATTGAAAGATAAACAGGGCACCCTGCCTACGTTGTATAGCCCGGAAAGCAAGGGGCGCAATATGGCCAGCGGTTTTTTGCAAATTCGCGAATGGATGAAGGACTTTCCGGTACGACTGGTAGAGTTTAGGGAAGACGCGCGCGGCTCGTGGCAAATCAAGCTGGAAAATGACCTGCTTGTGAGAATTGGCCGTAATAATCATGAAAAACGCATTAAGCGCTTTATGGTGGGTTACCGGCAAAAACTGATCAGCGTTGTCAACAGGATTGATACGGTTGATTTACGTTATCCCAATGGTTTTGCCGTAAAGTGGAAAAAATTAGGGAAAACAGCAGAGAAAAAAGCAGGGAACAAGCAGGGAAGAAAAGACAGTCTGCGAAGTTGATGATTTGAAAAATGCGATTCGCAGGAAAGGGTAGGCAACAGACAACAGGAAGCACGGAAAAAGGGCTAAGAGGAAAACATTATGGGTAAGCCAATTAAGGAGTTAACCATGTCAGTAAGCGAAGCGGGCAATATGGTCGTCGCACTTGATATTGGGACATCAAAAATTGTTGCGTTGATCGGCGAGGTCAACAACGAAGGCGAACTGGAAATTATCGGCATCGGCCAGTGCCCTTCGCGCGGCATGAAAAAAGGCGTGGTGGTGAATATTGATTCAACCATCGAGTCAATACAGCGCGCGGTTGAAGAGGCGGAGTTGATGGCAGGCGTCAATATCAATTCCGCCTACGCAGGCATTGCGGGCAGCCATATTCAGAGTCTGAATTCGCACGGCATTGTGGCGATCAAGGACAAGGAAGTGACCGAGAATGATCTGGATCGGGTGATGGATGCGGCGCGCGCCGTGGCGATCCCCGCAGACCAGCGCATTTTACATGTTTTACCGCAGGACTATGTGATCGACCAGCAGGAGGGCATTCGCGAACCGATCGGCATGTCCGGAGTGCGTCTGGAAGCGCGGGTGCATCTGGTGACTGGCGCGCAAAGCGCGGCGCAGAATATTATCAAATGCGTGGATCGCTGTGGTCTGGATGTTGAAGACATCGTGCTGGAACAGGTCGCCTCAAGCCATGCGGTGCTGGATGAGGATGAAAAGGAACTCGGCGTCTGCATGGTGGATATTGGCGGCGGCACCAGTGATATTGCTGTATTTTTAAATGGCGCGATTCAACATACGGCGGTGATCCCCATCGCCGGCGATCAGGTCACGAATGATATTGCAGTCGCGGTGCGCACTTCCACCGATTTTGCCGAAAATCTCAAGATTAATCACGGTTGCGCTTTGCGCCAACTGGTGACTCAAGATTCAATCATCGAAGTGCCTGGCATCGGAGATCGCGAGTCCAGAGGCTTATCCACGCAAACACTGGCTTCGGTGATAGAGCCGCGCTATGAAGAATTGTTTTCGCTGATTCTCGCGGAACTGCGCCGTAGCGGTTATGCAGAACGTATTGGCGCTGGCATCGTGCTCACCGGCGGCTCCTCCAAGATTCGGGGAGCGATTGAACTGGCTGAAGAAATTTTCCATATGCCGGTTCGACTGGGCGCGCCCAAAGGGGTTGGCGGATTAAGCGGCGAAGTCGCCAATCCGATTCATGCGACCGGGGTAGGTTTGTTGCTTTATGGCGCGGCCCAGAACGCTTATAGCGGCGCGCCAAGTTTTTCAAAACTCACTGAAGATAATCTATGGGAGCGTATGAAAAGCTGGTTTGGGAATAATCTATAGTTGTTTGAATTGAAGTTGAAGGATGTTTTAGAAGGAAGCATTCAGATTTATTTTTATTTATTTATCACATCGTAATTTACAGGAGTAAGGGCTATGTTTGAATTAATGGATACAGATGTACAAAACGCAAACATCAAGGTAATTGGGGTTGGCGGCGGCGGCGGAAACGCTGTACAAAACATGCTGGATGCGGGCATTGAAGGCGTTGAATTTATTTGCGCCAATACCGATGCGCAGGCGCTGGAAGGCTCCGGCGTTAAAAACCTGGTGCAACTCGGCACCAGTTTGACCAAGGGACTGGGCGCGGGCGCAAACCCTGAAGTTGGACGTGAATCAGCGCTGGAAGACCGCGAACTGATCAAGGAAAAGATTGGCAGCACGGATATGCTGTTTATCACAGCAGGCATGGGCGGCGGAACCGGTACAGGCGCCGCTCCAGTTGTGGCCGAGATGGCAAAAGAGCTGGGTATTCTTACAGTGGGCGTGGTCACCAAACCATTCCCGTTTGAAGGTCCGAAGCGCATGAAAGCGGCTGAAGACGGCATTGCTGAATTATCTGAGCATGTGGATTCCTTAATCACCATTCCGAATGCAAAATTATTGACCGAGCTGGGTAAGAACACCACCTTGCTGGATGCTTTCAAGGCCGCCAATGACGTATTGCTGGGCGCAGTCCAGGGCATTGCTGAATTGATCACGCGTCCTGGCCTGATCAATGTGGATTTTGCCGATGTGCGCACTGTCATGAGTGAAATGGGAATGTCCATGATGGGAACCGGCGTTGCAAGCGGTGACGATCGCGCTACCAAAGCCGCACAGGCGGCCATCTCCAGCCCCTTGCTGGATGATATTGACCTCAAGGGCGCCAAAGGCATCCTGGTAAATATGACAGCTGGCCTGGACATGGGCATTCATGAATTTGAAGAAGTTGGCGCTGCAATACGCGAATTTGCGCATGATGACGCGACCGTCGTTGTCGGAACGGTTATTGATCCTGACATGAGCGATGAAATTCGTGTTACACTGGTCGCCACGGGTCTGGGTCAGATCGGAGCGGAATTGCAGGCTGTGCCAGAGCCTCAGCGCCAGCCAAATGATCGCTTGCGTCCAGTTGAAATTGAGCAGCCAAGAGTGGCGATGGGAGGCGGCCATACAGCGCCATCATACCAGTCTCAGCAGTCCCAGCAGCCTCAACAACAACCGCAGGCGACAGGTACTGACGGAAGTTATCTGGATATTCCCGCGTTTTTAAGAAATCAGGCGGATTGATAAGCATCTTCCAGTAGATTTCACAACAGGCGCGCGCATAGCCTGCCTGTTGTGCACAAAAGTTAATTGTTCATATTGAGGAGCGTTTATCGCTCCTTTTTTTTGATTAATTTTTGATGCAGTCTGTTTACCATTGTTTGATAAGCGCCTAGCAAATCTCACCTAGCCAAAATCCCGGTAGCTTGTACGATCTGACCATAAGCGACTTTACCCTACTGAGAAAGGAAAGTAAGCGCTATTAAGATGAAAAAATCATAAGCTTGTTTGTCATCATGGCGATAAACTACGGAATTTGGATTTAAGGTTTTGTAGTATGAGATCAATAATACTGACTATTTGCATGACTTTCGTTTTGTTAACCATGAATTTGCATTGTATGGCGCAAGACGTTGGTTTAGTGGGCGGTAAGGAATACGGCAGTCCCGAGCGTTTTGAAAAAGCGATTCAGCGCTTCGAGGCGATGGATAAGAAACAAGCTCCGCCGCAGGGCGCGCTGGTTGGTGTTGGCAGTTCAAGCATGGCGATTTGGAGTGAAACCATTCAAAACGACCTGGCGCCTCTGACAATAATTCCACGCGGTTTTGGCGGCAGCAATATGAACGATGCGCTTTATTATGCCGACAGGATCGTGCTTCCTTACAAGCCTCGCGCAATCCTTGTCTACGAAGGCGATAATGATGTTGCTCAAGGCATTTCGCCAAAGATGATTGCCAGCACGTTCAGCAAGTTCGTTGAAAAGGTGCATAAGCAATTGCCGACATGTCGCATCTACTTTTTGTCCATAAAACCCAGCATCAAGCGCTGGCGATTATGGCCCATGATGAAGGAAGCCAACCGCCTTATCTCAAGGAAGTGCGCAGAAGATAAGCGACTCACCTTTGTGGATCTTGCTTCCGGCATGTTGAATGATGAAGGCAAACCGCGGAAAAATATCTTCAATAAGGATAATCTGCACATGAAGAGAGAAGGTTATGTGATATGGCGGGATAGTCTGCGGCCAATTCTGATGAAGTCTGAGCTTCGGTATGAGGTACAGAATCCTTCCAGTTCCAGTAATGCGAGGCGTCAAAAATCAAATATGGAGCCAAAGGAAAAGGATGGATCAACGCCTTAGACCTGCTGCTTTATTAATCAATAAAGAGATGCAGAGCGCCTATCACTTTAACCTTCATTTCCTGTAGGCATTAGCATAAAAATTCGGGCTAACGCAGCGCCTAAGATGTCCGCCAGCTCAATGAACCGGTAAATAACCAGAATCACGGCAGTTAAAGCGCGCCGCTGCGTTTGATGCCAAGATAGGCGTTGATTAATTCTACGGTGAGTTTGTCAGGACTGACGTCCAGCGTATTGATCCCGCTATTGCTGAGTTTGTCGAAAGTCTGTTTGCGGTATTGCAGGTAGTGATGTGTTGCAGCGTTATTAATGGCGGTCTGCAGCTTGCTTACCGGCTGTTCTAGGGTATTTTCAAAACTGCTTTCGCGCAGGCTGGCGACCAATACCAGATGGCGCTTTCTCAGCAATTGAACGGCGGGCAGCAGTTCATCGTTATCTTCATCTCGCACATTGGTAAGTATAATCACCAGCGCGCGTTTTTTATGACGAACCAGCAGGTCGGTCGCGGCTTTGGCGTAATCAGGCGCTTCGCTGCCGGGTTGCAGGTCATAGACGCTATTCAGAATGGTTTGCACGTTATGCTGGCCTTTGCGCGGCGCGAGCCAGCGTTGTTGATCAGATCCGGAATACGCCCCGGAAAAGGCGCTGAGTCCGACTGCGTCGCCCTGTTTCAAGGCGACATAAGATAATAGCAACAAGGCGTTCAGCGTGTGATCAAAATGGGAAAGCTCATCATCCTTGGCGAGCATGCGATGACCGCAATCGAGCATGAAAATGATTTCCTGGTCGCGCTCGTCCTGATATTCGCGTGAAATCAGCTTTTGCATGCGCGAGGTGGCTTTCCAGTCAATTTGGCGCAGGCTGTCTCCCTCCCGGTATTCGCGCAACTGGTGGAAATCCAGTCCATCGCCGCGGCGACGTTTCTTGATGATGCCCATCTGACTGAGGTTATTGTCTGTGGCCAGTAGCGCGTAATTCGAAATCGCCGCAAAGTTAGGGTAAACGTGGGTTTCGCCCCGCAGCGGCAGCAAAATTGAACGTTGCCAGAAACCAAGCGGCGATTGTAAGCGGATTTGCACCTGCGGAAATAGCAGACGACCGCGTTCGATGGGCGTGATCTTATAGCTGATATCGGCATGCTGACCGCCCGGAATGCTTAAACTGACAGGCAGTCCTTCGCTTTGAACCTGTGTGGGGAAGTGATCGTAAACGCTTAGTCGACGGCTGTTTTTGGCTTTGTTGTGAATTCGCAGACTGACCAGACGACTTACGCCTAGCGGCAAAGAGCCGGGCAGATCGCGCTCTACCTCAATCGGCTGCATGATTTGAACCAGCACCAGATCAATCAACAGTAGCAGTCCCGCTGCGAGCAGCGCCAGTTTCCAGACGGAAAGCAGAACGGGCCAGAAGCTCGCGAACAGACCCAGCAGGGCAAGACCCGTCAGCAGGTAAAAAGCGTTCTTATCTGGGAAAAAAGGCATAATACGCATATCATTTTTGCGTTTTATCGGTAGTTTTCGCAACCAATACGCCAGGCATCTAATGTTTTTCGTTTCTTTAACCAGAAGAAATGACTGGCGTTAGCCTGACGACAGAATCTGGAAGGACGACCCTGGTATTCTACGCCGAAGACAGCCTTATTGGCTGCGATAAAGATATTATAGTTATTGCATTCTTGATACTGAAAGCATTGTTCATTCAGCGCCCAGTCAAAATCTCCGACAAGATCCGGCAGCTGTTCAATGTCATTTTTCAAGCCGACAGAGAGCCCTCGAATATGCGCCTGTTTTGCAATCCACTTATTGTAAATCAACTGATCCTGACCAGTTAACGGGAGTCTGGTTTCAGCATGATTGGTAAAGGCGTCCACATTATCCGGCTCAACGGCGTCGCATCCTTTTTGTACGGCGAGATCTAGTCTGGATTTCATGATGTTTGCGAGCAAATCGATACGCCGTATGTCCAGCCAGCGTTCATCCCAGTCGGCCATCTTGCCTGCAAAAGGCGGTTTATTACCTGTGTAGTGGTCGCCCTGTATAAAGGGAAAAAATTGTTTCCAGTCTTCGCGCCATCCTTCATAGGTTCCAGCGCTAAAATAGCAAACTACGATTTTGCCAGCATCCTTTAATGATTGAATGGTCTGTTTGGGGGTATCAAACAGGTCGACATCGAACATATCAACGTCAATATCTGTGTTAAGACGACCATTGATTTGCCATTGCCAGCTCAGGTTTTCCTGGGGCGAAGGTTTCCACCAATCCTGATTTGAAGCTTCAGATAAATGGATGCGCATTAAATCAATATTGCTCACATCGAGGTTATTATTTGACCAGTACAACACACGGATTGCGCCATTCCGGCTAAGATAATTTGCAACATTTTTATTCACGGTTAGCAACTGATGGTGCCATTTCCAGTCTTGCGCTTTTTTATTGTTTCCAATAGTAACCCATTTTTTATTCTTAAAGTCGCGTAACTTGAAAATCCATTTTTGTGATCTGGCCGCCTCGCCGATGGTATTGACATCAAGCTGGATACTGTCCCAGTTTTTTTTCTGCTTCGTTCTGAAAGAAAAAACAGCCGCGAAGCGTTTTTTTCCAGGCGAGGCTTCAATATAGCTCGACCAGTTGTCCTGAGCGCCGCTTAACTCCATTCTGGAAAGGACATCCAGGGGTTGTTTGCTGATGCTGGAGCCTGCATACGGACGGATAGCCGTCACATCAAGCGTTTCGCCAAGCACAGGGTTAATCCATGAGAAGCAAATAAATATAGATGCAATAAGAATCCGGACTCTTGATGACAATTTCATTTGATATTTCCTCTTGCTCTGTTCAGATCTGAAGTAATCTCAACCGTGATTTCATGATAAAAGGATTGAAGCATATTGATACAGAATACGCTAAACGATGCATCATTAAGAATGATGCGCCTGTATGGTTCATTAGAGATACTCCAAAAAGATTATCGCCTTGGCGCTTCAACCTTGTCCAGTATGCCCTGCAGAATCTGATCCGGAGAGTAGCCTTCCAGCTCCATTTCCGGCGCAAGGCCAACGCGGTGACGCAACACCGGCAGGGCGATGTCCTTGATGTCGTCCGGTGTGATGTAATTGCGCGCATGCAACATGGCCTGGGCGCGCGCGGCGCGGATCAGTGAGATGCTGCCGCGAGGACCGGCGCCGATGCTTAGCCCCTGACCATCGCGCGTGGCGCCCACAATGCGCACCGCATAGTCAATCACGCTTTGATCGGCCTCGACTTCGGCCGCGAGCGCCTGCATCGCCTGGATGGTTTCAGGCGTAGCGATTGCCTGCACCTTGGAAATATCGAGTTGATCGCCGGTTTGATGGTTGGTGACGGCGGCAACCATCAGGTTTTCTTCGCCATTTTCTGGGTAATTAATGAAGATTTTAAGCAGGAAACGATCCAGTTGCGCCTCCGGTAGCGGATAGGTGCCTTCCTGCTCTAGCGGATTCTGGGTCGCCAGCGTCATGAAGGGAAGCGGTACGTGATGAGCGACGCCCTCAATGGTGACCTGCCTTTCCTGCATCACTTCCAGCAGCGCGGACTGTGTTTTGGCGGGCGCGCGATTGACCTCATCGGCGAGCAACAGATTGGTGAACACCGGCCCCTTGCGTACGCTGAACTCCTTGCTGTTCATATCATACAGCGTATGACCGGTAACATCGGCGGGCATCAGATCAGGGGTAAACTGAATGCGGTTGAATTGCCCGGAGAAAGTCGCTGCGAGCGCGCGCACCAGCAGGGTTTTGCCCAGCCCCGGCACGCCTTCAATCAGCACATTGCCGCCCGCAATCAGCGCAATCAACGTTTCATGGATGACCTGCTTCTGACCGATAACCGCCTTGCCGATCTCCTGCTTGAGTTGCTGCGCCAGCTCGCTGGCCTGTTCCAGCGTCATGTTTGTTCCCGCCAAGCCCGTCATATGTGTTTTAACCTGTCTATAAGTGTCATAGGT
>JANTHA010000025.1 GCA_024762625.1 Thiotrichaceae bacterium | reverse complement strand
CGACCGCTTAATCCATCATTCAAAGATATTCATGCTGGGAGGTGAAAGTTATCGTCTGAGACAGAAAACCAATGCCTAGCTGTATAAATATTACTCGCCGGGTGGGTCAAAATTAATGGCCGGAGGTGGGTCAAAATTAGTGACCATTGACATGCGGGCAATACCACCGCGTATACCCATGTGATAAAGTTTTTGCCTTTGAGACTGAAGACAAATAACCGTTCCCCGGAGGCTTTCTCTGTATGTAAGCTGGGCAAATGCCATGCAGAGGAACTGATCTAAACAACTGAACGACTTAATTTTGTGGTTTCCACTATAGGTTCGTACACAACGACGAAAAACTCTCATTGGAAGGTGTTCCATCAATTGTGCAAAAATAAGTTTTCCAGCATACATTTCCTCACCTCATAAAATTTCTAGACACCCATCTTTTAAATGCCTTTGTTGCAGGGTTTCTTTGAGGGATGCCCCCAAAGATGTGTTTCCTGAAATAGCTAGCTCGCGAAATTTTTAGAGCGTGTCCCAGCTGCCAGAAGCTGTTTTGTCGTAATTTTAGCTTAACAAAGAATACTTAATCAGCAACTCCCCTTCGCCTTGCCATTTTATCCAGCCTTTCCCCAAAGACTTAAAATTATCATTCAGTAATTCAACACGCATCCATTCTCTTTTGATATTCAGTGGCTTAAGAAAAGCATATTGCTTGGTTACCAGCCCTGCATGAGTCAGGGGTTTGACACGAACCGGATTATTCTCTCGAGAAATAGGCTCAACACTGCTCACAGATAATAAAAACTCAGGCCAAAATTGAAGTTTATTTTTACTACGATCCATATAAGCCGTTTGCCCAGTCCTTTCATTAACCACAACTTCGATAAAATCATGAGAGACTGAAATTAAACGTAACTTCAAAATCTCATAATCCATTTTCATATGAGCGGGTACAAACCACGGAGGTGCATAACTGATGGTAATGTCTGTTTCAGAACGTTTGAACTTTAGTCTATCAGTAGGAGTATGATCCGAAACCGCTTTTTCCAGATTTGGGATTCCATAAAATAATACGTCTTTATGTTCATAAATATTTGGAGCCACCATTCCCAGACCCATTGGTTTGAATTGTGTAGGTTTAACTATTGATGGTTTCTCAGTTTCATAATTAGCCGCCTGACCTGTAGGAACCAAATATTTGATATTAGGATAATATGACTGACTATTTGCTACATTCATTGTTTGGTAACGATAAATTAATAAAGCCATCATCACCGCTAAAACAACAAGCATAATCTTGTTTAACCGCACAACAATTGCGGAACCAAACCACTGAGCCAAAACAATTGAAATAACAAACGATACTCCAGCGGAAATAATGCCATACCCGAAAACAATAGCGCCACCTGCCAAGCCTTGCCCTTTTCCTGCACCAGTTATACCTGCAAATACCATTCCCAGAAAAAAAGCTATGAACGTAATTAAAAGATAAAACAGCAGGTTTGATAATTTGAAATATTCTTTCATCTTTCACGCCATGATAGTTGTATTCCTATATACATAGCGCGTATTACGGGTTAGTCAAGAGTGTATTGTGGTCAGTAAATCCGTTTATTAGAACGTTTTTCAGTCGTAAGTAACCAGATCGCTTCAGAGATTTCCTGTAACGATCTGGTAATTTGTATTCCTATCTCTAACTGGGTTTCTTAGACGACTAATTCAAGACTAAATCAGGTCGAAAAGATCAAGTTCCATAACCTTACACCAAGCTGCCACAAAATCATGTACGTAGAAAATTCTAGACATCCATCTATTAAATGGCATTATGGCTATAGCTAGGTTTTTTTGATGGATGTTCCCAAAATGTTCGTTCTCACATATGGTTGCGTAAATTTAAGCAATGCAGGCATAACAAAGGGCAGCAGCCGAACCAAAAAACGCTGGCGCGGTTTTGAGTCGGCTGAGCTCAAGCGTTATACAACAAAGAATCAAGAATTCCATTTGTCGCAAAAATTATCACTTGGAAATCATTGGATATATAATTGAGCTAAAAAAATAATAGGCTGAATTGTGATTCTAAAAGAAGTAGATAAAAAAGAAGCTATAAATAAATTTGAAAAGTACGGTCTTAAAGCTGAAAAGCAAATGGCTTACTATTTAAAAAGAGCATTCCAAGACAAAAAAGATATATTTGTTATCAATGATTTACGTCTTGAAATGAATGATGATATTGCCCAAATAGATCATCTAATTATTCACAGGTATGGCTTTTTAATCATTGAATCCAAAAGCGTAACATCCAAAATATCAATCAACGAATATGGTGAATGGGTAAGACATTATTTAAAAAATACAAATGGTATGCCTTCACCAATTAATCAGGCGAGAAGACAGGCTGATTTTCTTAAAAAATACCTTATGGCAAGGTCGGATAATTTACTAAAAAAATCTCTTATTTTTCAGGCTTCCTTTACAGATTTTAAATTTGATATTTTGGTGGCAATCTCGGATTCTGGAATAATAAATAGACCAAAAAATTCAGATATTTCGGAGGTTTATAAATCAGACCAAATAACAGATAAAATTAATAGCATTATTTCAAGCTATGCGGGAACAAATAAAAACATTCTTACTTTGAAGGTAAATTATCATTTTTCTGATACAAGTATGGAGAAAATAGCAAGATACTTAACTCAAACACACAAACCAGTAATACGTGGCAATAAGCTAGAAGTTAAAGAAACAAAAGCTGTTTACTCCACGCCAATCCCAGATAAAAAGAAAGAAGCAAAGGCGCTAGTTCATCATTCGTGCAGTAAATGTAATTCTAAAAATGTTGAAATAGTTTACGGAAAATTTGGTTACTATTTTAAGTGTCACGATTGTAATGGTAATACTTCAATCAAGCTAAAGTGCAAAGAAGCTTCTTGTAAGCCAAAACTACGAAAACAGAAATTAACATTCTTTAAAGAATGTACTGTGTGCAAAAGCTCTGAAGTATTTTTCACGAATAAAGAATTACAAAAAGTATAATGAATAACGTTAGATGTTGTAAGCGAAGCGCACCAACATCAGAACCGTTTGTTGTACGAGCCCGATGGTCATAACTCCTGGATATCCATCTTTTACATGGCTTTGTAGCAGAGTTTCTTTGATGGATGCCTCCAAAAACAGTATTTCGTCCTTTTTGGTGAAACCATATTAAAACAAGCAATATTAAGAATAATTAAACGCCCTTTAAATTATCCACGCAAACACGCCATTTATCACACCGTTGTTCGATTTTCCAATGATTTAATCGCAATGAAAATAGCTGAATTTAGAGATCCAAGAGGATAAAAGAATATTGAGGCCAATAAGGCCAAGCGAAAAATGGCGCTGGGCTATATATCCCTCAGCAGTTCATTAATACCGGTTTTGCTTAATGTTTTCTCGTCCACTTTCTTGACGATCACGGCGCAGTACAGGCTGTGGCTGCCGTCCTTGGCGGGCAGGTTGCCGGAGACGACCACGGAGCCGGCCGGAATCCGCCCGTAGCTGATTTCGCCTGTTTCGCGATCCAGTATTTTGGTGCTCTGGCTCAGGAACACGCCCATTGAGATCACCGAGCCTTGCTCCACGATCACGCCTTCAACGATTTCGGTGCGCGCGCCGATGAAGCAGTTGTCTTCAATAATGGTCGGCATGGCTTGCAGCGGCTCCAGTACGCCGCCGATCCCTACGCCGCCGGAGAGGTGTACGTTTTTACCGATTTGCGAACAGGAACCAACGGTCGCCCAGGTATCGACCATTGTGCCGGAATCGACATAGGCTCCGATATTGACGTAGGATGGCATCAGCACGACGCTGGGCGCAATGTAAGCGCCCTTGCGCACCGAAGCGGGCGGTACGACGCGCACTCCGGATTCGAGAAATTCGCGACTGTTGTAGTCCGCATATTTAGCGGGAACCTTGTCGTAGTAGTTGGTGAAGCCGCCTTTCATGAAGTCATTATCGGTGATGCGGAAATAGAGCAATACTGCTTTTTTCAACCATTCATTGACGATCCAGTCGCCGCCGTGTTTATCCTCTCTTTTTTCACAGACGCGCGCCTTGCCGCTGTCGAGCAGCTCAATCGCTTCAAAAATAGCGTCGCGTGTTAGCGTTTCGACATTGCGCGGCGTGATTTCGGCGCGGCGCTCGTAGGCTTCTTCAATAATGGCTTGTAAATCCTGCATGGCAGTTTCCTGTGTTTACTTGTTTGTATCTATTCAGCGTGTTCCTTAACTACTTCAGCACATGCCCCTGTTTTGTGGCAATCCAGGGCGAAATGGCGCAAACAAGGGGTATGCTGAGTAGTTACACTTATTCTAATCCAAAAAACGTTAGTTTTCGGGTTAATGTTTGCTTTAATTGACGCTATACTGCGCCGATTTAATTGACAGAGAAGAGATACATGAGCATCAAGCGCATCGGACACCGCTATATCGACGTGAATACTGGAGCCACGCTGGACACCTGGTTTCCACGCAGCAACCGGGAAATCGCCCGTAGCTGTCTGGCGCAGAAGGTCGGCCTGATAAAAAGCGACTTTATCGAAGTTGAAATCAGTTCAGTGGATGATGCGCCTGAATCAACCGAAGATGCTTATTTGCGCCTGCATCTGTTATCTGAATGTCAGGTCAAGCCGAATGAGATCAATCTGGATGGCGTATTTGGCCTGTTGCCAAATGTCGCCTGGACCTCGGCCGGCCCGGTGCTTCCCGGCGATATTGACCGCTTGCGTGAATTGATTGTTGATCAAAATCATCACCTCAATGTGACCTCGGTGGATAAATTCCCGCGCATGACGGATTATGTGATCCCCGAAGGCGTGCGCATCGGTAATGCAGACCGCATCCGTCTTGGCGCGCATCTGGCGTCCGGCACGACCGTGATGCACGAAGGCTTTGTCAATTTCAACGCCGGAACGCTGGGCGATTCCATGGTGGAAGGGCGCATCAGTGCAGGCGTGGTGGTTGGCGATGGCTCGGACATCGGCGGTGGTGCGTCTATCATGGGCACCTTGTCGGGCGGCGGCAAGGAAAAAATTTCCATTGGCAAGAAAAGCCTGCTGGGCGCCAATGCAGGACTCGGCATCTCGCTGGGTGATCACTGCATTGTAGAATCCGGGCTTTATCTGACTGCCGGAACCAAGGTTAAAATGCCGGACGGGAGCATCGTTTCCGCACGCGAGCTGTCTGGCCAGTCAGGCCTGTTGTTCCGGCGTCATAGCCAGACCGGTGCGGTTGAAGCCTTGGTCACAGATGGCTCAGCCTGGGGCGGGCTGAATACGGCGCTTCATTCCAATGACTAGTTTGAACAATTAATGACTAGTGAAGGGTGGTTTGGGGCGACGTCTAGCAGGCTGTTGAAATTCTACTTAGACGGCGCGATACTGCGTTAAAATAGACCTCAAAATGCTCATTTACTCCAGTAAACTGCGCTTTTTCGGCCTATTTTGCCTTGTCTCGCACTCGCCTAAGCGAATTTCAACAAGCTGCTAGAACTCCGGTATACCCAGACAATCACCAAAAAATACCAATAAATACAAAAGAATACAAATAAATACTGCTGAAAAATGTTTATTTCCTGACCGCCAGCGCCGGTGCCATGGTTTCAATCATTTCCCTGGCTGTCGTCAATTTCTGTTTTTTTGTTTCATCTTTGCCAACAGGTCCATCCACAAACAGACTTGCGAGTCCGTGCACCGAGGACCAGGATAACAATTCCTGAGTGCTGAAGCTATCGGGATCCTTGTCTTCCAGCGTATCTGCAAAACCGCCTTGTAAATGCGCCGCCAGTTTGCGCGTAGCGGCTTTGTAAGCGCCATCATTGCAGTAAATGGTCTCCTCACGCCACATGGCTCTGAAAAAGGCCGGTTTGTCGAGCGCAAATTTAATATAGGCCAGCCCGACGGCGCAAAAGGGGTCGTCGCCTTCTATTTTCGCCTGTTCTTTAGCCTGTTGCATCGCGTCTGATAATTGCAGTAGCGCACGCGTAGCGAATGCGGTTAACAGGGCGCGTTTATCAGCATAGTGACGAAAAGCGGAGGAAGGTGAGACGCCAAGCAGTTTAGCGCAGCCGCGCAGTGTGACGGCTTCCAGTCCGAACGAGGTAGCGAGTTGATCTACGGCGTCGAGCAGGGATTCAGCCAGATTACCGTGGTGATAGGGCTTTTTTACTTTTTTCATGTTAACCATTCCAAAAATGTGAACAGTGTAAACTTTTTTCGGTTCAAGTCTTGCTTTTTTTATCCGAATGCGTATATTACTATTATGTGAACGACGTTCACATTTGTCAATTGAAATAATTAAGGTGAAAACAATGTCTTGTTCAAACGGTTCTGTTAACAAAGGCCATAAGTCGAATCATCACTTTGGCGGAGGAGGCGCTTGCTGCGCTACAGGAAACTGGTCGGGATTAAATATTGCTGCGATGGTCATTGGTTTTGTGGCGTTCTGGCCGCTGGGTTTATTCCTGTTGTACTGGAATATCAGCGGGCGCGATGTGCGTGATTTACCTGAAGCTATCAGGGATAAATGGAATGGCTTCAAAAGCCGCAGTTGTCGCTGTGAAGCCGGGCAAACGGGCAATTCAGTCTTTGAGGAATTTCAGCAGACCCAGTATGACCGTATCCGGGAAATAAAGGAAGAAATCAAAAATCGCGCGCAACGCTTCAGTGAATTTCGTTCCGAAGCAAAACGACGTGCCGATGAAAAGGAATTCCGGGAGTTCATGTCGAATAAGCCGGACTCGGATGCTTCGTGATATTCTCTTTCCACGTTTTCCCGCCTGTTGCGCAGGCGGGTCTGACTCAATACCGGAAAGTTAAGAGAAACGTCATGCCGGCGAAGGCCGGTAGCCATTTCAAATAACGGCGCATAGCCTCCAATATGGATTTGCTTAGCTGGTCTTACAGATCTAATTAGTCTTAATTCACCGACATTGAGGACTGACTGATATTTTTATTTGACCAGGATGGACGTGGTACAGGTAATTAAAACCGGCGGATAAAAAAGCAGAAATAAGTTAAACTCTGTTCATGCCTTTGTCTTCGTTTCACCCCGCCACGCGAGCCTGGTTTAAGGTTGCTTTCACTGCGCCCACCGATGTACAGCAACAGGCCTGGCGCTCCATTGTGGATGGGAAGCATACCCTGCTGGCTGCGCCGACGGGTTCGGGCAAGACGCTTGCGGCCTTTCTGGCAAGCATCGACCGATTGCTTAAAGAGGGCTTGCAAACGCCGCTGCCGGATGAGACGCGCGTCCTCTATATTTCGCCGTTAAAGGCGCTTTCCAACGATATCCAGATTAACCTGCAAAAGCCTTTGCAGGGCATTCGCGACAAGCTCCTGGAACAGGGTATATCCGATGTGGAAATACGCGCCTGGGTGCGCACCGGAGATACTCCACAAGCCGAGCGCCGTAAAGCGATCCAGACGCCGCCGCACATTCTGGTGACAACGCCGGAATCGGTTTATATCCTGTTGACATCAGAATCGGGTCGTAAATTGCTCGCTAAGGTTAACACGGTGATTGTGGATGAGATCCATGCGCTTGCGGGCAATAAGCGCGGCTCGCATCTGACCCTGTCGCTGGAGCGTCTGCAGGCGCTGGTTGAAAAACAAAGTCATGGAAGACAGTTGCAGCGCATCGGACTGTCCGCTACCCAGAAACCGATTGAGCTGATGGCGAATTTTCTGCTCGGAAAAGCGACTCAGGATTGCGAGATTATAGATACGGGTCATGTGAGGCAACGCGACCTGGGCCTGATTGTACCGCAATCGCCGCTTGAGGCGGTGATGGCTAACGAGGTATGGGCAGAGCTTTACAATACGCTGGAGCATCTGGTTCAGAGCCATCGCACCACGCTGGTCTTCGTGAATACCCGACGTCTCGCGGAGCGCGTGACGCGCCATCTTGGCGAGCGTCTCGGCACAGAAGCGGTGATGGCGCATCATGGCAGCATGTCCAAAGAACGTCGTCTGCAGGCGGAACAACAGCTCAAACAGGGGAAATTGCAATGCCTTGTGGCGACTGCCTCGCTGGAGCTGGGTATTGATATTGGCGAGATTGATCTGGTTTGCCAGCTGGGTTCGCCACGATCCATTGCCGCCTTTTTGCAGCGCGTGGGTCGTTCCGGCCACGCCATCGGCGCAACGCCTAAAGGTCGTCTGTTTCCCTTGAGCCGCGATGAACTGGTGGAATCTACCGCCTTGTTACAAGCCGCCGAAGCGGGCGAGCTGGATCGCATTATCATTCCGCGTCAACCGCTGGATGTGCTGGCGCAGCAGATTGTCGCCGAAGTCAGCGCTGCGGACTGGGAGCTTGATGCGCTTTACAATGCGTTCACTCGCGCCTGGCCCTACCGCGAACTGTCAATGACGCAATTTGAGGAGATCGTGAGCATGCTCGCTGAAGGTTATTCGACGCGGCGCGGTCGGCGAGCAGCCTATCTTCATCTGGATGCAGTGAACCGCAAGGTGCGCGCGCGACGCAATGCGCGTCTGATGGCGATCACCAATGGCGGCGCGATACCGGATCAGTTTGATTGTGATGTGATTTTACAGCCGGAAGGCTTGCGCATCGGCAGCGTGGGCGAGGATTTCGCCTTTGAAAGCATGCCGGGCGATATTTTTCAGCTCGGCAATGCCTCCTACCGCATCCTCAAAAGCGAAACCGGCAAATTGCTGGTGGAAGATGCAAAGGGTCAGCCGCCCAATATTCCATTCTGGGTTGGCGAAGCGCCGGGTCGCAGCGATGAACTGTCCAGAGCGGTTTCGGATTTGCGCGCAGCAGTAGATAAGCATCTTGAGACTCACAGCCGGGAACAGACCCGCGATTGGCTGCAACAGGAATACAAACTGTCTACCGATGCGGCGGATCAGCTGGCGACTTATCTGGCCGCGACCAATGCTGCGCTGGGTTTGATTCCCACCCAGAAACACATCGTCTTTGAGCGCTTTTTTGACGAGGTTGGCGATATGCATTTTGTCGTGCATTCGCCGTTTGGGTCGCGGCTCAATCGCGCCTGGGGGCTGGCGTTGAGAAAGCGCTTTTGTCGCAAGTTCAATTTTGAGTTGCAGGCGGCGGCTCTGGAAGATGCGATTGTGCTGTCCTTGTCCTCTACGCATAGCTTTCCGATGATGGAGGTGGCGCGTTATCTGAACCCGAAGACAGTGCGCGAGGTGTTGATTCAGGCCTTGCTTGCTGCGCCAATGTTTCCAACTCGCTGGCGCTGGAACGCCACCATTGCGCTTGCAGTGCAGCGGTTTCGCGCAGGCAGGCGTAATCCGCCGTATTTTCAGCGCTCCGATGCGGAAGATCTGGTGGCGCTGCTGTTCCCGGAGCAGATCGCCTGTGGTGAAAATATAGAGGGCGACCGCGAAGTGCCCGATCATCCATTGATCAGGCAGACATTGCGCGATTGTCTTCATGAAACCATGGATGTTGAGGGTCTTGAAGCGCTGTTAAGCGCTATGGAGCAGGGCGCAATACAGGTTAGCGCCTGCGACCTGACGACGCCATCGCCGCTCGCTGCTGAAGTGATCACCGCCAAACCCTACGCTTTTCTGGATGATGCGCCTGCTGAAGAACGGCGCACCATGGCGGTGCAAAGCCGCAGTTTTCTCGACCCGGTGGATGCACAGGATCTGGCGAGACTGGATCAGGCCGCGATTGACGCAGTGTGTCGTCAAGCCTGGCCGCAGGTGCGCGATGCGGATGAGTTGCATGATGCGTTGATGATTCTGGCTTTTATCACAGTCGGGGAAGGCGAACGCGGCAATCTGCATGATGCGCTGGGGATTTCCTGGCAAAGCGAATTCGAGCAATTAAAACAAAGCGGTCGCGCTGTCTGTTTGCAGCTGGGTGATGCTCAGCCGGTCTGGGCGGCGACCGAGCGTTTGCATGAGTTTTTGAGTGTGTTTCCAGACATCAAAATGGAGCCTGTGGTCAAGCCCTTGAAACCGCCCAACAATTTGCAGCCAGAAGACGCGCTGCGTGAAATACTGCGCAGCCGGCTGGAAGGTCTTGGACCGGTAACGGCGGATCAACTGGCCAGCTCACTCGGTATGACGGAACAGTCAAACAATGTTGTTGATAACGCCTTACTCGCGCTGGAACAGGAAGGATTTGTGATTAGAGGTTGTTTCAGCGTGGATGCAGATGAGACGCAGTGGTGCGAACGCCGCTTGCTGGCGCGCATTCACCGCCAAACCATCAAGCGTTTGCGCAGTGAAATCGAAGCCGTTAGCCTGAGCGACTATCAACGCTTTCTGTTTGACTGGCAGGGGCTGACAGACAAGGGCGAAGGGCTGGAAAGCCTCAATCGAACACTCCAGCAACTGGAAGGTTACCCGGTGGCGGCGTCGCTCTGGGAGAAGGAAATACTGCCAGCCAGGATTCGCCTCTACACGCCGGATATGCTGGAAAACCTGTCATTGACAGGACGCATCAGCTGGTTGCGTTTGTGTGCGCCCGTTACCGCCAACAACAGGGAGAAAAAACAAAAGCGCGCGCCGGTGTCCCATTCGCCTATCGCCATTATCCAGCGCGAAAATCAGCAACACTGGCGCAGACTGTTTCCATTACCGGACAGGAAGACCTTGCCGCTTAGCGCCTACGCAGCGAACGTTGCCGATGTGCTTGAACAATATGGCGCGTTGTTTTTTGCTGATATTGTGAAGCGCAGCGGCCTGTTGCGCACTCAGACTGAAGATGCGCTGGGTGAACTGGTCAACTGGGGGCTGGCGACTGCGGACAGCTTCGCCGGTTTGCGCGCACTGGCGACGCCTGCTGCAAAGCGACCGCGTTATGCGGGCAGGCGCGGCGCGCCGGGCGGTAGTCTCTCGCCATTTGACAACGCCGGACGCTGGAGCCTGATTGAACGCAGCGAGGATAATGACCAGGGCGAAGATGAGGAGGCGGCTGATAGAGAGTTGCTCGCCTTGCGTTTATTGCGGCGTTATGGCGTCCTGTTTCGCAAGGCGCTGGATCGTGAAACCGGTCTGCCGCCCTGGCGAGAGTTGTTGCGCATCTACTGGCGACTCGAGGCGCGCGGCGAAATTCGCGGCGGGCGTTTTGTTCAAGACGTAAGCGGAGAACAGTTCGCCTTGCCCGAAGCGCTCGTCAGACTCAGAAAAATCAGCAAGGAGAGCCGCACCGATCAGAAACCCGTAGTGATTTCCGCGGCTGATCCACTCAATCTGCAAGGCGTTTTATTATCCGGCGAAAAACTACCAAAACTACCGACGTCGGCTGCGCATCGCGTGATTTATCAGCAGGGCAAGGCGATCGCCACCATCGACAAACAAGGCATTCATTACCTGGAGTCGCTGGATCTGGAGCAACAGCTTGAGCTGCGCCGTCAGGTTTTTCCGCATTAAATGGCGTAGATATAGTCTTTAGATGGCGTTGATATAGGCTTTAATCCTGTTAGCGCCTTCGATGCATTCATCCAGCGTCGCCACCAGCGCCATGCGAATGCGGTTTTTACCGGGGTTGAGGCCGTTGACCTCGCGGGATAAATAACTGCCCGGCACCACCTTGATGTGTTGTGCTGAGTAGATTTCGCGGGTGAATGTCTCGTCATCCATTCCCAGTCCGTCCAGCCCCGCCCAAAGGTAAAAACCAGCTTCGGGTTTTTGTACATTCATTACGGGCGCAAGAATGTCCAGCACGGCGTCGAATTTTTCGCGATATTGCTTGCGGTTATCAAGGACATGGTTTTCATCATTCCAGGCGACGATGCTGGCGGCCTGCGTCGGCGGGGGCATGGCGCAGCCGTGGTAGGTGCGGTAGAGTAGGAATTTTTCAATAATGGCGGCGTCGCCGGCGACAAAACCGGAGCGCAGCCCCGGCGCATTGGAGCGTTTCGACAGGCTGTGGAACACCATGCAGCGTCTGAACGCGGTATTGCCTGCTTTTGCCGCAACTTCGAGTAGTCCTACGGGCAGATTAGCTTCATCAAAATAGATTTCGGAATAGCATTCGTCGCTGGCGATGATGAAATCATGCTTTTCGGCCAGCTCCAGTAGCTTTAAAATCTGATCTTCAGGGACGACTGCACCGGTCGGGTTGCCGGGACTGCATAAATAAATCAGCTGGCAGTTGTCCCAGGTCGCAACAGACACTGAATCAAAATCCGGGTTAAAGCCGGTTTCGGGCGTGCAGGGCAGGTAGACGGGTTCGGCTCCGGAGAGAAACGCTGCGCCTTCATATATCTGGTAAAAGGGGTTGGGCATTAATAACTGTGGCCGGGTTTTATCTGCATCTATCACGGCCTGCGCAAAGGCGAATAAGGCTTCGCGTGTGCCGTTAACGGGAAGGATGTGTTTGTCAGGGTCAAGCGCGGTATCGGGCAGATTGAATCGCCGGGTGAGCCAGTCGGCAATGGTTTTGCGTAATACCGCATCGCCTTTGGTGAGTGGATAGTTGGCGAGTCCGGCGATATGGTTGCGCATTGCCTCAAGTATAATGTCGGGCGTCGGATGTTTGGGTTCGCCTATAGCAAATGAAATCAACGGCTTGTCAGCCGCCGCGACGCCTTTCATGAGGCTGGCGATTTTCTGGAAAGGATAGGGTTGTAGTCTGGCCAGCTTGGGGTTCATTCTTGAAATGCCGAAATTATCAAAACGCGTTAGTATATTCGTTCTCCCTAAAATAAGATAGAATCCCCGCCCATGTTTAAACATATCAAAGAAGACATTTCCTGTGTGCTGGATCGCGATCCAGCGGCGCGCAATACATTTGAGATTATTACCACTTATCCGGGCGTGCATGCGATTATTATGCATCGTTTTAGCCATGCCTTATGGAATCAGGGGTTCAAGTGGTTGGCGAGGGTGTTGTCGAACGTGGCGCGTTTGTTTACCGGTATTGAGATTCACCCGGGCGCAGTGATTGGTCGGCGCTTTTTTATTGACCATGGCATGGGTGTGGTGATTGGGGAAACAGCCGAGATTGGCGATGATTGTTCGCTCTACCATGGCGTTACGCTAGGCGGCACCAGCTGGAAGCCCGGCAAACGTCATCCAACGCTGAAGAATAATGTGGTGATTGGCGCTGGCGCCAAGATTCTCGGGCCGATCACGCTGCATGAAGGCGTTCGCGTGGGCTCCAATGCCGTGGTGGTCAAGGAGGTGCCGGCGAATGCAACCGTAATCGGCGTACCGGGCAGGGAAGTGGTGCGCCGCGATGATATTCAGGACAAACGCGAAAAAATCGCTAACAAGATGGGCTTTGACGCCTATGGCGCGACCGAGGATATGCCTGATCCTGTTGCTAATACAATAAATCGCATGCTGGATCATATCCACAAGATGGATGAGCGCATGGAAAGAATGTGCGCCCAGTTAAAACGCATGGGCGGCGAGTTCGATATTGAGCCGTTGCCGGAGTTAAAAGACGCAGAGCTGGATGAATGCAGCGCAGACAGTTCTGAGCAAGGTTCTGAGCAAGGTTACGGGAAAAAATCGGAGTCTGTCAATAAACAGCAAGAGAAGTAAGCAGGCAACATAATCCATGTATTAAAAGAATAAGAACACAGTTCGTGATAATACTTGACTGTCTTTATCAGGTATTCTAGTATCCCAGTCAATCAGTATGTATTAGTATTTTCTGATATAGAAATAAACCCCGGATTCATTAACAAAGTTCAAACCAAGAGAAAACCATGAAACTGACTACAAAAGGTCGTTATGCCGTAACCGCCATGCTGGATTTATCCCTGCATAATCAAAAGGGCC
>JANTHA010000024.1 GCA_024762625.1 Thiotrichaceae bacterium | reverse complement strand
GACGGCTCCATTGAAAAGAAAACCGTGGTCACCAAGGAAGTCATCAATGTCGCCCGCATCCAGGATCAACTCAGCAAGCGCTTCCAGATAACCGGGCTGGATTCGCCACAGGAATCGCATAATCTGGCGCTATTGCTGCGCGCAGGCGCACTTGCGGCTCCTGTCTATATTGTGGAAGAACGCACTATCGGTCCAAGTCTTGGCGCGGACAATATCAAGGCCGGTTTCATGTCGGTCATTATCGGTTTTGTAATGGTGCTGATTTTCATGGCGCTTTATTACCGCGTATTCGGCCTGGTCGCCAATCTGGCGTTGACGCTTAACCTGATTCTGATTGTGGCGGTGCTTTCCATGCTCCAGGCCACCCTGACGCTGCCCGGCATCGCTGGCATTGTGCTGACCGTGGGCATGGCGGTGGACGCCAATGTGCTGATTTACGAGCGCATCAAGGAAGAGCTTCGCAATGGTTTGCCGCCGCAAAGCGCCATCCATTCAGGTTATGAAAAAGCATTCTCGACGATAGCCGACGCGAATATCACCACCTTGATCGCCGCAATTGTTTTATTTGGCATGGGAACCGGCCCCATCAAGGGCTTTGCCATCACACTGGCAATTGGTATCGCATCGTCCATGTTTACCGCCATACTGGGCACCCGCGCGATCATTAACCTGATTTACGGCGGCAAGCGCATAAAGAACTTACAAATCCAGCCAATCTGGAAAAAAGGTGTATAAAGCCATGAATACTAAAAGCCAAAACAAAGCCGCCATGTCAGACAAAATGATCAATTTTATTGGCATGAGCAAACCGGCGATGATTTTTTCTATACTGATGATTATCACCTCAATCGGCGCACTGATTGTCAATGGACTGAATCTGGGCGTAGACTTCACAGGCGGCACCGTGATCGAAGCGGGCTATCCCGAAGCCACCGATGTGGATAAAATAAGGAAAGCGCTCGCAGATGCGAATTATGAAGCTGCGGTGCAACATTTTGGAACGGCTAAGGATGTACTGATTCGTCTGACGCCTAAAGAAGGCGAAGATCATGCCAAGGTTGGCGACAAGGTATTTGAAATTTTGCGAAAAAGCGACCCCAATGTTGAGAGACGCCGGGTAGAATTTGTCGGGCCGCAAATTGGCGATGAACTGCGCGATGACGGCGGCACCGCCATGTTGCTCGCTTTAGCGGGTATATTGATTTATGTCACGCTGCGTTTTGAATTTCGTTTCTCGCTGGGTGCGATTGTCGCACTGGTTCATGACGTGATTATCACGGTAGGCGTATTCGCCATTACCAGGATAGAATTTGATCTAACGATTCTCGCTGCAATTCTCGCCATTATCGGCTATTCGCTCAACGATACCATCGTGGTGTTTGACCGGGTGCGGGAAAATTTTTTGAAGTTCAGAAAAACCAGCGCGCCCGAATCCATCAATATCTCGATTAACCAGACGCTTTCGCGCACCATTGTAACATCGTTGACAACCTTGCTGGTGTTAATCGCATTGTTTATATTTGGCGGAGAGATTATACATGGCTTTGCCTTCGCCATGATCATCGGCGTTGTGGTGGGCACCTACTCGTCCATTTATGTGGCGAGCAGCTCGCTTTTGATGATGGGCGTAACCCGTGAAGCTTTATTACCGCCTGAAAAAGAAGGTAAAGATGAGTTATCTGAGCTACCTTGACCTTGACCTTGAGACAGGCTTCAGGCGATTTGTTTAAATAACCATATTTCACCATTAACCATTTTAGGAAAAAATAGGAAATTTAATGATCAAGCGCGTTAAAACCATTTTCGCAATCCTGCTAGTGGCGCTGGCTTCTTCTTTGCTGTGTAGCCAGTCTTTCGCCGCGGATAAAGTGTATCGCCTCAAGCTGGCGCATAGCTGGCCGACCGACTTCCCTATTTTTGGCGACGCAATCAAGAATATGGCGGACATGGCGGAGAAAATGTCCAACGGTCGCATCAAAATTCGCATCGATTCCAAAAACAAGCATAAAGCGCCCTTTGGCATTTTTGATTTCGTCAAATCCGGACAGTACGATATGGGTCATTCAGGCTCCTATTACTGGAAAGGCAAGGTGCCCAACACGCTGTTTTTCACCTCAATGCCCTTTGGCATGACCGCTGAAGAACAGTATGCCTGGTTTTATTATGGCGGCGGCTTTGAGTTGATGCAAAAAGTCTACGCGCCACACAACATCGTCTCCTTCCCCGGCGGCAACACCGGCAACCAGATGGGCGGCTGGTTCCGCAAGGAAATCAAGTCCATCGACGACCTCAAGGGGCTGAAAATGCGCATCCCCGGTTTTGCGGGTGAGATACTTGCCAAGGTTGGCGCAAAGCCCACCAATATTCCGGCGGGAGAGCTGTTTACCGCGCTCGAAAAAGGCACCATTGACGCACTCGAATGGGTTGGCCCCTCACTGGATTTACGCATGGGTTTTCATAAAATTGCGCCCTATTACTATACCGGCTGGCATGAACCCGGCTCCGAATTGCAATTCATGGTTAACAAGAAAAAATGGGATTCATTCCCGGACGACATCAGGGAAATTCTGCGTGTCGCCATGCGCGCCGCCGCCTATGATATGTATGCACAATCCTATCATGAAAGCGCTGAAAACTGGGCCAAAATGAAAACCGAATACCCGAACATCAAGGTAAAAACATTCCCGCAGGCAGTGTTGCAAGCGATGAAAGATGCCAATGACGAGCTGATTTCCGAAATGGCTAAAAAAGACCCGCTGGCGAAAGAAATCATTGAGTCACAACAGGCCTATTTGAAAAAAGTGCGCGCCTGGACCAAGATTTCGGATCAGAGTTATTATGAGTCCATGGAAAAACTCAAGTAATCCAGACTCATGAACCGCTTGCAGACGCTCGAAAAACAAATTCAGTCTTTTTCCAACGGTATTGGCAATCTCTCTGCGGTTTTATTGCTATTGCTGATCGCCAATGTTTTTTACGACGTGATCATGCGCTACCTGTTGAACGATGTGTCCATCGGCATGCAGGAGTTGGAATGGCACCTTTATGCGACCATATTTCTGCTGGGGATTTCTTACACCCTGAGTCAGGATGCGCATGTGCGGGTTGACCTGATATACGAACGCATGTCTCTCAAAAGAAAGGCCTTTGTAGACATCAGCGGAACGCTTGTTTTTCTGATTCCCTTTTGCGCGCTCATTGCCTGGTACGGCGTTGGTTTTGCTCATGAAGCCTATGGGCTTGGTGAGAAAAGCGGCGACCCTGGCGGCCTGCCTTACCGCTGGATTATCAAGGCGATGATTCCAGTCTCCATGGTTTTTGTACTCATCAGCAGTATTGGTTTTATGTTGCGCGCCTGGAACTGCGCTTATAATCCGTCACAACAGGCTTCCGAAGACTGTGCGCCGGATGATGAGGCGCCCTTATGATTGGTCTGATTATGTTTGTAGCAGCACTATTGATGCTGCTTTACGGCTTTCCAGTCGCTTTTACCTTTGGCGGCGTCGCACTGATTTTCGGGCTGATTTCCGATCCGGACATGTTCGCCTTCATGCCTTACCGCATCATGAGCATCATGCAAAACAGCACCCTGATGGCCGTGCCGCTGTTCATCTTCATGGGCATCATGCTTCAGAAAACCAGACTGGCTGAACAATTGCTGGAATCCATGGGACAGCTATTTGGCAAAGTCGCCGGCGGCCTGGCGATTTCAACCATACTGGTAGGTACGCTGCTCGCTGCTTCCACTGGCGTAGTCGGCGCAAGCGTAGTCGCGATGGGCGTAATCTCCCTGCCTGTGATGCTCAAATACAAATACAACAAGCCGCTAAGCTGTGGTGTCATATGCGCATCCGGCACACTTGGGCAGATTATCCCGCCTTCGATCATATTGATCATACTCGGAGACGTGCTCGGAATTCCGGTTGGCGATCTGTTTCATGCTGCCGTCATGCCGGGGCTGGTGCTGGTTGGAAGTTACATCCTTTATGTATTGCTGATCAGTTTTTTTAAAAAAGACATGGCGCCTGCGATGCCGTTTGAATCAGACCAAAGCACGCTCAAGAAACAATATTTGATTGCGCTGAAAAACATTCTGCCGCCGTTGATATTGATCGTCGTGGTGCTTGGTTCAATATTCAAAGGCATCGCAACGCCCACAGAATCATCTGCCCTGGGTTCTGTGGGCGCAATTTTACTGGCTCTGTTTTACCGAAAATTTTCATTCGCCTCACTGTTTGAGAGCGCGCGTGAAACAGTCAAAATCACCGCCATGGTGTTCGCTATTCTACTAGGCGCTACCGCCTTTTCGATGGCCTTTACCTACACTGGCGGCGATGCTGTGGTTGAAGAATACCTGCTGCAACTACCCGGAGAGAAATGGGGCTTTCTGATTTTTTCCATGCTATTCATTCTGGTGCTGGGCTTTTTTATCGACTTTGTCGAAATAGCCTTTATCGTGGTGCCCATTCTGTTACCCATTGCTGAGACGCTTGGCATCCCGTTACTTTGGTTCGCAATTTTGATTGCGATGAATCTGCAAACCTCATTCCTGACGCCGCCTTTCGGTTTTAGTCTGTTTTACTTAAAAGGCGTAGCGCCGCCTGAAGTGCGCACACTGGATATTTATCGCGGCGTTGCGCCCTTTATTCTGATACAAATCACCGTGCTGGCCTCCATACTGCTGTTTCCGTCTTTGTATGGCTTAAGCTGATTTAGTTATCATTAGACTTAGCTTTAAATGCCGGCTCATAAGCAGTTCAGAGTTGATACTCATCCCCTTCTTTCGCCATTAACACCCGGCAGACCGAACCTTGCTGTTTCATCCAGGCCTGGCTTTGCGCCTCTAGTCTATCCAGTTCAATATCCGTGCGCTCCGGCGCATGATGGAATAGCAACAGGTTTTTAACCTCCGCATCCCGGGCGAGCGCCAGCGTTTCCGGCAGGATTGAATGTCCCCAGCCCAGATGCGCTTCTTTTTCATTTTCCAGATACATGGCGTCGTGAATCAGATAATCCACTCCATGCAAAAATTGACGCCATTGTTCCAGTGTGGTGCGCGGTGTATCGGGAGGGACTAATTCATTATCCGTGACATAGGCGATACTTCCTTGCGCAGTTGTGACTCGATAGGCGCTACCGCCGCCAGGATGATTTAATGGCATGGCGCTGACAATGGCGTCGCCTATTTCAAGCTCGCAATTCTCATCCAGGCTAAGCACATTGACCTGCGCATGAAGTTGGTCGCCCGGCACCGGAAAATGCGGATCAATCATTTGATCCAGCACTGCACGCGCATCGCCTTCGCGCAAGTGGGCCGCGATCAGGTTAATTTTCTGGCGATAGCGATATGCTGGTTTAAAAAACGGAAATCCCTGTATGTGATCCCAGTGATAATGACTAAAAAAGATATGGATATCCGGCTTGTTCCGTTTTGAAAAGTCACGCCTGGCCAGCATATCATCGCCAAGCTTGCGAATCCCTGTGCCTGCATCAAAAACCAGCAATGCGTTATTTTCTGCCCCTGCCTCAACGCCTGTTTCAACAAACACGCAGGCGGTATTGCCGCCATATCGAACCGTTTCCAGGCCAGGAGACGCAATGGAGCCGCGTACGCCATAAAACTTGAATTTCATTATTCTCCGGTGGTCTCTATATTAGGGCACTCGTCTCAACTGCTGAGCATATCCCTGTCACTATTCAACGACAAATACGCCTTCTACATGATTCGCGTTATTATTATCTTCCGATAAGCCAAATGCGCCGACAACGCCCTGCGCCTGGCTGCCCACAAAATCGCCATCAATAAACCCGCTTGCGTCGCGCGGCGGACTGGCGGTCGTCGGGTTGGAATCGACCACGCTGGCGCCATTGAGTTGCAGACTCAGGTCGCCATTTTGCACCTTGCCGTCAAACACGCCAATCCAGGTATCGCCTGGTGTATTCGCCGATAATGCTCCATTAGTGACATGGCCCGTGTCAAAGTTCACATCCATTTGTATCGCAAGGTTGCTTACCGGCCCCTGTGAACCGCTCACCAGGCTATCAACTACAGTATTATATTGGACTGTGCCGCTTCGGGCCAAAACGCTCTCGGGAGAACTTGCGCCATAAGCCGTCCAGAGTAAACCGGAGCCTGTCGAGTTGCTGACAGACTTAGGCAAGTCATTAAAAGAGGATTGGCTGAAACTTCCCCAATAGCCCCAACTGACCGGGTAGCCCGCAATATTCTGTTTAAAATCCGAGGCGCTATTATTCGAATTATTTAATTGCCGGTTGCCAATCACAAAGGTTGGCGTTGGACTGCTTAGCGAAGAGGCAGAGCCTGCGCCTTTGATAGCAGGCCTATTCTGATCAACAGTAAATGCGTTTACCGGCCTGGATTTAAATTCAGGCAGAATCACTGGCGGATAACTGTGTCCGCTGGTAAACACATCCGGAGCAGTATCTAGCCCGCGACACTGACCAAAACGGTCAATAAAAACAAAGGAGAATGGGCGCGATTTACCCAACTCCATGCTACAGCCGTTACGCAATAGCGAACGCAAATGAATAACGCCACTCCAGACGCCTACATACATGCCATTGGGCACAATCTCTACTTCGTAATCGGTGCCGCGGATGCCAATCGTTGCGAGTGGTGTGCGCAATTCGTAGGCTTTCTTGTTACCCTTGCCGATTGCCCCGGTGATGGTTCTTAAACCACCGGATAACAATTCCAGAAAGGCGGAATTAGACTGTCCACCCTGTTGGTAGCGATATTTTTTGATTTGCAATACCGAATTTTCCTGCAGGGAAATAAGCGCCGAGTCGATCATTCTTAACTGGGCGCGACCGCCCGCGCCTACATGAACTTCATCTTTTTCAAACACCGGCGAGCGACGTTTCAGCGCGACCTTACCGGCATCGCGAACGCTAAACACGCTGCCTACGGTGAGCAAGGCCTTACCCGCCTCGGCCGCATAAGTTAAAGACGGCAAGGAAAACAACAAAATCATGCTGCCTATCATGTAGCGTAACATGTAGCAAAAAGACGCCACGCGATGCCTGACCCATTGAGTTCCCAAATTAATCCCACTCATAACGCACTCCAATTTTCGCCTGTGTCCGGGTGACATCATACAGTTTGAGGTTGCTGTCATTATCCGAATATTGAACGTCCATAATCAAGTTAAGATTTTTGCTCAGTTTCCTTTCGTGACCGAGTTTCAGGGTCAGTCGGTCATCTTCCCTGGCGTCCGGATAAATCGGATAAGGCCCCTGATGTTTATTATGCTGATACGCCAGTTTCAAGGTGGATTTATTTTTCACATTCCATGTGTGAGCAAGCCGATACCCGATCCCCACCAGATCACGACTAAACTGCTTGCCTGCGTTGTCATACGGAAACTCTTCTCCATAAAAGGCGCTAAATTGATGAATATTATTGCCTGATTTCTTATCAACTTTGGCGGATAGAATCGCCCTGCTTCGATTGCGCAAGGATTCAACTTTGTGGCTGTAATCCTCTAGCGAAACGACTGCAGTCAAGACGCTTCCAAGACCCAGACCGCGACGCAGCGCTACATCCAGTCCTATCGTATTCGTATAAAATTCTCCGCCCAGCAACACCGGACGATCGCGCAGCACCATTTGATACTGGTATTTGTTTTTATTAAAGGTAAAGCCTGTACGGATATCCAGATCAGTCAGGTTAAAATCGCCATTATCAAAATAATCCCGGTGGGTAATCGCTGCGCTGGAAAAGCGATTGAAATGGTGCGAATCGGCCTTGCGATAATTAAGCTGATATCTGGCCTCGGCAAAACCGCTATCCTGTTTTACAGAGTCGGCATTCAGTCGGATATTACCAAACACAGGCAGCACGATTTCATCATCATCAAAGCCGAAATTGATATTATCATCAAAACCAAAAGACAGTGATAACAGGCTGTTGATGACGGCGCGCCTGTTTTCCCAGGAATCAGTTTGCAAGCTTGTCAGATAATGATTGACATTCTGGCGCACCACGTCAGGCGGGTTTAATGATAAAACCCGCTTGAACTCACGAATGGCTGCCTTGTTGTTATTCAGCTTCAGATAGGCTCTGGCGAGTTCAAGACGCGGGCGGATTACAGCAGGTTCCGTAGCGGTTACGCGCTCCAGGGCGAACACCGCTTCGTTATAATGCCCGGTTTGCAAGGCCGCGAGGCCATACAGATAATCGAAACGGGGTTCGCCTTCGTGGTTTTCACGATTTTGACGCGCAAGCAAATAAGCCTGTTGATAAGCTTGTTGTTTATTTAGCTTATCTATTTGGCCAAGAATATCATTTCCATAAGTTGACGTGCTTAGCAACACGCCTAAAATAAAAACAGCAACATAAACTCTCTGTATTCTCATAGAAACCTAATCTCAAAATAACTAATCAGTTAATTCTTCCATTCGATATTAAAAACCACTGGAGCGGATTCGTTACCATAACGATCAACAGCGAAAAACTGGAACTGCCCATCTGACGGAGTGGTTCTAATACGGTTTTCTGCTCGAATAACCCAACCATCTCCAAAATTTAATATACTAAAACGAGTACCATTTTCTGTTCGGGCAACTTCTCTAATCTGAACAGGGTCGCTTTCTGGATCAACCACATAACCATCTCGCTCAAGGTATAAGTCAAACCGCCAATTAGAAGAATCAACAGGAGAAATTGTTATATCCGCACCCTTGACAACTGGCGCTTGATTTCCAGGGGGTGATGTAATGGGAGTAAGGCTTATTGTAGCTGGAATTGATTCTGCTCCATTTTGATCTATCGCCACATAAGTAAAACTATCAGCTTTTACCGGATAGTTAGGTCGATATGTACCATATCCTACGCCATCACTATCATAATCTAGCGTGAAGCTGCCATTTGTGGGAGGTGATACAATACGATAAGTGAGAGCAATATCGTCACCATCCGGGTCATTTCCAGTCAACTCGATACTCACCGCTGAACCATCTGCATCCATGATAAACGGTTTGTCATCAGCTGTCGGTCTCTCATTATTGAGCACAGTACCCTTCGGGAAGACCGTAATGACAACTAAATCCGGCTCAGATGTTGGACTGCTAGTAACGAAATCATCGACTTTTAACTGGAAGGTCAATGATGTTTCTGTTGTAACATCTGGCGCTGTAAACGTTGGTCTAGAATGATTATATGGGTCAGGAAAATCAAGCGTAACTTCTGTACCCGGTACAATATCTACTTGTTCCCAGAAATAATCGCTAATGCCGTTGTCATCGCCACATCGTGGAACACCGCTACCATATAAAGTCACCGTTGTCAGCGATATGACTTCCCTGTCTACACCAGCATTGGCCAAAGGCGCAAGACAAGAAGCCGCTTCTACAGTAATTGTAACGAAATCTTTTTCAGAACTAAGATTTTTTGTATCAGTAACTACCAGCTCAAAAACAAGTGTTATTGCCGGACTTGGTGTTGATAAATTTGGAGCAATAAAAGACGGTGTAGAACTGGTAGGGTCAGTCAGCATAATATTGGCTGGCGGCGTCCATAAGTAAGTAATTGAAGAACCATCTTCCGCATCATTCGAAGCAGTGCCATCCAGAGTTACATTACTCCCGGCTGAAACCGTTTTATCAAGGCCGGCATTTGCAATAGGCTTGCAATTCACGTTGAAGGTAACAGTCGCAAATTCGGACTTCAAAGAACCATCATCCACCTTGTAGTCAAAGCTATCAGTTCCACAATATCCTGGAGTTGGCGTATAGGTATAGATAAAATCGGTGTTCTGTTGCGTTACACTTACAACGCCATGTGAAGGATCAGTTCTATCTGTAATCATCAAAGCGTCGCCATCCGGGTCTGTTCCGCCCATGTTTCCCGGAGCAGAACCTTGCGGCACCTTAACTGATTCGTCTTGATTTACATCCAGGCTGAATGAATTAGCCGTTGGCGCTTGGTTGGCGGGATTTACCGTGATTGCTACGCTGTCCGGAGCAGAGGCCAGGTTCTGACTATCGCGCACCACCAGCGATAGCGTGAAAGTGGTCGGGCTGTTCACGGCTGGTGCGGTAAACGTCGGGTTGGCGACCGTAACGTCACTTAACGTAATGTCGTTAGGCGCTGTCCATTCAAACACTGTGGTTGCGCCATCTTCCGGATCGCTTCCCGATCCGTTCAGGGTCACTGTATCGCCTGAGGTTACACTTTGGTCAGTGCCGGCGTTTGCGGTTGGCGGCTGGTTAACCGGCGGATTCACCGTGATTGCCACACTGTCCGGCGCAGAGGCCAGGTTTTGACTATCGCGCACCACCAGCGACAGCGTGAAAGTGGTCGGGCTGGTTACAGCTGGTGCGGTAAACGTCGGGTTGGCGACTGTAGCGTCACTTAACGATATGTCGTTAGGCGCTGTCCATTCGAACACCGAGGTTGCGCCATCTTCCGGATCGCTTCCTGATCCGTTCAGGGTCACTGTATCGCCTGAGGTTACGCTCTGGTCAGGGCCGGCGTTTGCAGTTGGCGGTTTGTTAATCGGCGGCTCAACCGTAATACTCACAAGCGCAACATCTGAAACATCCTTGCCATCAAATGCGGTATAAAGGAAGGAATCTAGCCCACTATAAGTCAGTTCAGGCTGATAGATTATATTGGGGGGCGACCCAGATAAACTTCCATGTGAGGGAAGGCTGGCTATATTGAAAGTCAGATTATCGCCATCCGCATCGCTGCCAGTGAGAATGATTGGCGCAGGCGTTTCGAATGGCGTAGTAATAAACTTTGAATCGGCATCAGGTTGATTATTTACAACAACGGGAAGCACCTTGATTTGTACAGTCGCGATGTCCGAATCCAGTACGCCATCATTAACCAGGAAACTAAAGCTGTCATCGCCAACATAGTCGGCGTCAGGCGTATAGCTGATATTCGGCGCAACGCCACTCAATGAACCATGCGTCGGTTGATCTACTATTTTGTAACTCAGCGCATCGCCATCCGAGTCTATACCCGTCAACACGATTGTACGGCTGGTATCCTGATTCATCTCGATTGATTGCGGTTGCGCCATGGGTTTGCCGTTAACAGGCAGAATGGTTATATCCACGCGAGCCGGGTCTGAGAAGAGCTGGCCGTCATGGGCTCTGTAGCTAAAACTGTCCGGCCCGTTATAGTTGTCTTCGGGCGTATAAACGACAGTAGGCAGTGAAGAAACATCCAGGGAGCCATGCGTCGCTGCTGATGAAATGCTAAAGGTCAATGAGTCATTTTCAACATCCGATCCGCTTAAATTAACACCAATGAATTGATTTTCGTTTGTCGTTACATTTTTGGGATCGGCTTGCGGCTTATCGTTGACCGGATTGATGGTGATGTTGACTGTTGCTATATTTGAGATATTAAAAAAGCTATCCGCAACAAAAAAAGTAAACGAGTCCGAGCCGGAAAAATCTTTGGAAGGAATGTACCTGACATTGGGCGGCGCGCCTTCAAGTATGCCGTGTTGAAGCAGTAAGGGCATGAATCCAACGAAGAAGCGCAGGCTATCGCCTTCCGGGTCGGAACCCGTTAGCGTGATGTCAATTGGCGTATCCTCGTCCGTCACAACTGACGCAGGGTTTGCCGCTGGTCTAAAATTGACCGGTGGCGGAGGTGGCGGTGGAGGAGTTACCGGAGGTGGCTCTACCGGAGGCGGTTCTACCGGAGGTGGCTCTACCGGAGGCGGTTCTACCGGAGGTGGTTCTACCGGAGGTGGTTCTACCGGAGGTGGTTCTACCGGAGGTGGTTCTACCGGAGGCGGTTCTACCGGAGGCGGTTCTACCGGAGGTGGTTCTACCGGAGGCGGTTCTACCGGGGGTGGGTTTTTAACAATAACCTTGACCACCGTCGTATCGGTCAGCTTTTCTTCATCTGTGACAATCAGTGCAAACAACAATTCGCTTTCTTCGTTAGGCGCTACAATTGTCGGTGCTGGGATAAACCGGTCGCTGATTGGCGCTGAATACTGCGTCTGCTGATCAATTCTGAACCAGGTGTAATTGATGAGCGCGCCGCCACTGTCATGGCTGGCGCTACCATCAAGCGTGACAGTTTCACCTGGTTTGGCGAAAATCACTTCGGGCGCTATCGCCTGAGGTCTTGACGCCAGGGCGACAGTCTCCGGCAGGGCGCTAACGGCGGGTTCAAGGCGTAAACCCGGCGCAATCCGGGTGTATAGGTTTTTTGCAAAGCGGTCATTGGCGGCTTGCGGACGACTGCGCACTGCTTCCTGGATGCGTTTTAGCCAGGCTTTACCTTTGACGTTGAGTACGCCTTCAACAGCAAAATCCGCAGACATTTGATTGATTATATACTGCTCTGATGTTTTATAGGTCTTGCTGACTTCCTGCAATGCGCCGGATAACAGTAATAATTGTGCGCTATCGCCTGTTTTGTCTCCCTTGAGGATATTAATATTCGCTACGGCGGCGATGCCGGTTATCGACTGAAGTTCCGATTGCGCCTGTCGCAACGCATCGACGACCGTTTTGTTGGAGTCAAGCAGTAATACTTTGGTGCGTAGCGCAACAAAATGCGTGAGCAGATTTACCGGGGTATTGCCAGGTTTTGCCAGCAAGGCGTTGAGGGTGACGGGATGATCAGATAAATGAGCATTAGCTTCATCAATAAATACGCCGCTAATACTGACCTCAACAGGCAAGTCTAAATCGGTGCGACTCCAGTCAGCAGGGACATGATAACGATATGCGCCATCCAGACCAACGAGCTTACCGTTGATCACTTTTCCTGTGGAACGCCCTTTTTCATCAAGCTGTCTTATAACAACACGGGAATCAGCAACAAACGGGCCTTTTTGCGCAAGGCCTGAGAAATTTTGAGTGCTTGCGTTTTCTTGTTCTGCGCCACTTAAAGCTGTATTTTTATCCGATGAGGAGCCGCCGCCACAGGCAGCCAGGAAAAACAGCATGCTCAATAAGCAACCCAACATAAGAAAGTGATGAAAAATACCGGGTAGCTTGCTGAAATAGGATTGTTTTATATTAAGCAACATGATTAAGCAAAATAACTTTCCATTTGCATCTGTTATCCTCGACTTGAATTCATTAGGTTATAGTGTAGGACAAAAATGACATAAAATGGTATTTTGGTTAATTTTTATCATGATGCATATAAAACACGAGTCAAACCATCGCCCATTTGGGTGATTATCACAGAAATATGAGTCGTCGCTATCGACATTCACTGTTTCCCATCCTTGTCGGCATACTACTTTGCCTGCTCAGTCTCTTTCTGTTCCTGAGTAATAATACGGTTGTTGTCAATCTGCTTCATCGTCTTGAAGCGATTCCCTACGATATGCGCCTTAAACTTTCCATTCCGAGAAAGCTGGATGATACGCCGCCGATTGTCATTGTCGACATTGATGAAGCAAGCCTGAAAAAAGAGGGACGCTGGCCATGGAGCCGACGCAAACTGGCTGAGCTGATAAACCGCTTAAACCAACAAGGCAGCGCGGTGATCGCGCTCGACATCATGTTGGCCGAATCTGAAAAAAACCCGGCCAGCACAGTCGAGGCGGTTGCGAAACAGGCAAAAAAGGATTTGCCGGAGTGGTTTGGCGACATCCGTCAAACGCTGGATGCAGACAGAGTGTTTGCCGAAACCATCAAGGAAAAGGAGTTGGTGCTGGGATATATTTTTCATCGAAAGTCTGGCATTAAACATGGCGCAATCGGTAAATCCCGGATCGAGCAGATTACTCCCGGACAGGTTGACTTGCTCACCGCCATTGAAATGAAAGGTTACACCGCCAACCTGAACGCATTCAACAACAATGCGGCCGGAGCAGGTTTTTTTACTATTATTCCCGACCTGGACGGCGCGGTGCGGCATGCTCCGCTGATTGCTGTCTATGATCATCAGGCGTATCCATCGCTGGCGCTGGAAGCTGCGCGCCTTTATCTGCTCGAAGACCGGATTGACATCCTGAGCGAACCCATCGGCGAGGTGCGCGCCATTACGGGTGTGAAACTTGGAAAATCCCTCATCCCCACCGACGAGCGCGGCCAGATTCTGATTCCCTATTACGGCAAACAAAAACATTTTCCCTATCTTTCCGCATCGCAGGTTTTACATTCCCGAAAGGTCATTCCGCTACTTGAAAACGCCATTGTGCTGATCGGAACGTCGGCGTTCGGTCTGGCCGACTTGCGCCCTACGCC
>JANTHA010000023.1 GCA_024762625.1 Thiotrichaceae bacterium | reverse complement strand
TTCATATTCAAAAAAGATTCACCCAGCTGTGGCATGGAGCGGGTCAAGGTTTATAACCCGGAAGGACAGTTCACACACAAAGATGGCGTCGGTGTTTTTGCCAATATCGTTAAAAAGCAATTCCCACAATTACCTGTCGAGGAAGAAGGAAGGCTAAATGATGTTAATTTACGTGAAAATTTCCTGATGCGGGTATACCTGTATCATGACTGGCAGAAAATGCTTGAAACAGGCGTAACGCCCTCTTCTCTGGTTAATTTTCATGCAGCCCAGAAATACCTGTTCATGTCGCACGATCAAAGCAACGCCCGCAAACTGGGCCAGATGGTTGCAAAAGCAGGCTCCAGTGATATCAATGCCTTATCACAAGACTATATTGCGCTCGCCATGGAGCTATTGAAAAAACAGCCAGACCGCAAACGTCATACCAATACCTTACAACACATCATGGGCTATCTGAGTAAACACATCGACAAGGAAGACAAACACGAATTACTGACAAGCATCATGTCATACAATAAAGGCCAGGCGCCATTAATCATGCCGTTGACTTTGCTCAAACACCACTTTCTCAAACATCCCAATGCTTATATTTCAAAACAGCGTTATTTGTCACCCTTTCCAATGGAATTACGTGGGTAGACGCTAGCTTGTATTTGTTAATCGAATGCATTCCTGCTTAATTTATAAAAGTTTTCGCCTTTAGTATTTATCAAATTCATTAAAAAGTCGCAATTTTCAAATTGTGAAAGCAAAGAGTCATGATGTACAGGCGCGTAGACTGCAATTTTCTGGTTTTTTCAGGAAGGAATGGCGCAGGGCGTAGCATCACAATAGAAAAAATCAAGGTTAACTCATCTCCTCATTAATCTGGCGAATCACTGCCAGCGGGTTTTCCGCCTGGGTAATGGGGCGACCTACGACAATATAATTTACGCCTGCGGCATGCGCTTCGGCGGGCGTCATCACTCTGCTTTGGTCGCCCTGATTAACGCCTGCGGGACGAATGCCTGGCGTAACCAGCAGAAAATCATCACCCATGAGTGAGCGAAGCATGCGTGCTTCCTGAGCCGAGCAGACAACGCCGTCTAAAGAGGAGGATTGTGTCAAGTGCGCCAGATGGTTCACCTGTTCCCGGGGCGTCAGCTGGCAATTTATTCTGTTCAACTGCGCCTGATCCATTGAGGTTAATACGGTCACCGCGATCAATTTGGCAGGGGACTGTATATCGCGCAAGGCTTGTTTTGCAGCGCGCATCATGTTATCGCCGCCGCTGGCGTGTACATTCATCATCCATACGCCCAATTCCGCCGCGCGTTTGCACGCCGACGCAACCGTGTTAGGGATATCGTGAAATTTCAAATCAAGGAAAACATCAAAGCCCTGGTCAACCAGCTGTTTGACGAGATCAGGGCCGGCCGCGACAAACAGTTCAAAACCAACCTTTAATTTGCATTGCTCTGGCGACACGCTTTTAACAAAGTGAATAGCCTGCGCCGCGGATGGAAAATCAAGCGCAATAATGAGTTTGCCGGACATGGTTTGTTTTCCTGTATTGTTGAGATTTGCTGAATGGTTATCGTATTAAGCATCCGCTTATCAAGCCGCCAGATGCAATGGGCCTGTCAATTAGCTAATTAAAACTATATTTAGCTATGCTTGATTGTATCCCATTGCTGACAGGCCGGACAGCGCCATAAATAATTATGCAATTGATAACCGCAATGTTCACAACTAAAGGCCGGCAGGCCCTGCAGATAATTCTGTAAGGCCTGGCTGGTTAGCAATAGCCCGCGCTTGGCGGCAAGCGCTTCTCCCTGACTGGCCTCATTGAGTTTGATATATTCTGTCGCTTTGTAAATAGATTCAATATTCAATTTTTTCGACGATAGTTCAGATTCAATTAATTGATCTAATTCTTTTTTGATATCTGGATCATGGATCACGTTGGTATGTTTTCTAGCCAGTTCAAGCATTGCTTCGAAAAATGATTTATTTCTCTGTTTCTTATACAGTTTGATCAGTTCTTTTTGCAGATTTTGGGTGCTATTTGTTTTGCTGGCGGCTGTTTCCAGCTTTTCAAATAACATGCTAAGCAGGCGACTGTCTGTTTTAATCGCCGCCAGATAATGTTTCAGCGCCAGCTTATACATCTGCTGGTGAAAAGCAACATCCCCCTGCAAGGTCATGAGACGCGGCGATTGTTTGTGAGCCTTTCTTGCATTGTTCATTAATTGCTCGACTTCATGAATATTGCCCTGATGAAGCGCTTCATCTGCTAACTCACAATAATAATGTGCGATCAATGCCTGATTATCGACTTTCGGCGTCTTCTCATCCGTCAGTCTTTTTGGGGTTTTCTTTTCGCTGTCAATAATACAATTGCTTGCCTCAATCGCTTTGCGCCACTCCTGGGTTTGCTCAAAAATACTGCGCAGGAACCAGCAAACAGAGGCTTTGCTCACTTGATGGCTTTTCGAAATATTATCCATCAGCTCCTGAAAAACGCCTTCGGCGCGATCCATCATACCGGCAGAGAGAAAATCTTCCCCCAGTGAAAACATGGCTTTTTCTTTTTGCGCAGGATTAAGATTAGAGCGGGCTATGAGGTTCTGGTGCACTCTTAAAGCGCGATCTACCTCGCCGCGGCTTCGAAACATATTACCCAGCAACTGATAGGTTTCAACGGTATATTCGTCAATATCCGGGTAATTTAAAAAAACTTCGAGCGCCTTATCGGGTTGTTCGCTTAACAGATAGTTCACGCCTTTGACAAAACTATCAGAAAGCTCACATTGTTGCTGTTGCTGCTTACGAATATGTTTAGCGGCAGCGCGCCAGCCTGAATAAAAAGCTAGTGGTAACAATAAAAAAAGAACTTCTACCATTTATCCGCCATTCTGAGCCCTGTTTTTGGCCTATGTCCTGACCTTAGTTGGCCATTATTTTAAACTGCTATTATTATTTAAGGCCTTAATCTGGCTTCAAATTTGGCTAGATCTGGCCTAAATACCAGTGATATGGCGACAATAAAGTTTGACCATACGTCACGCAAGTACACCCTGATCCATAGAGTAGTTAAATTGGCTTTCTGAAGCAATAAAAAGAAGTCGTTAACAAAAGTTAAATATTCAATAACGTTTATTTTTTAGCACGAACTTTGATGCAATAGATGTCGTAATAAATGACGCAAACTTACCGCGCAAATTATCAATTAATCCTGAATTGGATATTTGTCCTTTGACTTGTTGACGCGATCCCGAAGTTCTTTTCCTGGCTTAAAGTGCGGCACATATTTGGCGCTCAGGTCAACGCTTTCTCCTGTCTTGGGATTGCGGCCCTTGCGCGCTTTACGATGATGCAGTGAAAAACTGCCAAATCCTCTTATTTCGATTCTTTCCCCCGAACTCAGGGTATCGCTCATTTGCTCCAGTAATAATTTAATCGACAGTTCAATGTCGCGGCTACTCAAGTGACTTTGTTTCCTGGAAAGAATATCAATTATTTCCGACTTTGTCATACTGCTCTTCTCCCATGATATGCTGCAACTCTATTTTGCTGCACGCGATTTTGCTGCAACGCGATGATACTGCGATAATGCACTCATCCAGATTTGACCTGCTGGTCTTTTACATTTATTTAATGCCATTCAGGTTTAATGATCAACAGAAAAAACCATGCAAATACTACAATAAGAACATTTCATCCATTTTTATCATTATTTTTTAATATTTTTGAACCTTTTTGACAGTTTTTAGTTTACTACTACTTTATCGCAAATAAAAGACATACTCCTTGAATAAGCAACTGAAAAGCATAAAAAAAGCCGGTTAATATAAAATATTAACCGGCTTTAAAGCAAATCCGCCCTGAATCGGTAAACCCGTCCTAGCAGGTTATTGAAATTCGCTTAGGCGAGTGCGAGACAAGGAAAAATAGCCCGAAAAAGCGCAGTTTACTGGAGTAAATGAGCATTTTGAGGTCTATTTTAACGCAGTATCGCGCCGTCTAAGTAGAATTTCAACAGCCTGATAGGGCGGATGCTACATAAGATTACTTATCAAGTTGATCCTTGAAAATATCACCCAGGGTGCCAGTTGCGGGCTTGCCGCCACTGTATTCCTTCATGACTTCAGCTTCTTCTGCGTAATCTTTCGCCTTGATTGACAGGTTCAGTGCGCGGGTCTTGCGATCAACGCCCATGAATTTGGCTTCAATCTCATCGCCCACACTTAATACGGTGCTGGCGTCTTCAACGCGATCGCGCGAAATTTCTGAAGCCCGCAATATACCTTCAATATTATCGCCAAGGTCAATCTTGGCCATTTTTGGCGTAACTTCTTTCACCGTACCTTTAACGACGCTACCCTTGGCGTGATTCGCGACAAACAGCGAGAATGGATCCTGATCCAGCTGCTTGATGCCCAGAGAAATACGCTCGCGCTCCGGATCAACAGCCAGAATGACGGCTTCGATTTCATCGCCTTTTTTGTAGTCGCGTACGGCTTCTTCGCCCGGTAATGACCAGGAAATATCAGACAGGTGAATCAAGCCATCAATACCGCCTTCAAGGCCGATGAAGATGCCAAAATCGGTGATTGACTTGATTTTTCCTTTAACCTTGTCGCCCTTGGCGCCGGTTTTAGCGAATTCATCCCATGGGTTAGGCTTGCATTGCTTCATACCCAGCGAGATGCGACGACGATCCGCGTCGATATCCAGAATCATCACTTCGACTTCTTCGCCCAGGGTCACAACTTTTGCGGGATTGACATTTTTATTGGTCCAATCCATTTCGGAAACATGAACCAGGCCTTCAACGCCATCTTCAATTTCTACAAAACAACCATAATCAGTCAGGTTGCTAACCTTGCCGAATAACCGGGTGTTGACAGGGTAGCGACGCACCAGATCCTGCCAAGGATCATCGCCCAGCTGTTTAAGGCCCAGCGACACGCGGCTTTTTTCCTTGTCAAACTTAAGCACCATCACGTCGATTTCCTGACCAATCTCCAATACTTCGGATGGATGCTTAACGCGTTTCCACGCCATATCAGTGATGTGCAACAGACCATCAATGCCGCCAAGATCAATAAATGCGCCATAATCGGTCAGATTCTTGACCACACCCTTGATTTGTTTACCTTCTTCTATGGTATCAAGCAATTGTTCACGTTCAGCGCTATACTCATCTTCTACCACTGCGCGACGCGACACCACGACATTATTGCGTTTCTGATCCAGCTTGATCAGCTTGAATTCCAGTTCTTTTCCTTCCAGATAGGAGGTGTCGCGCACTGGACGCACATCCACCAGAGAGCCAGGAAGAAAGGCGCGAATATCGCCAAGTTCAACGGTGAAGCCACCCTTGACCTTGCCGGAAATTGTGCCTGTAATAATTTCATCATTATCCAGTGCTTCCTGCAGAACTTCCCAGGCGCGTAAGCGGCGGGCTTTCTCACGGGATAATTTGGTCTCGCCAAACCCGTCTTCAACACTTTCAAGCGCCACTTCAACCACATCGCCTACTTTGGCGGTGATTTCACCGGCTTCATTTTTAAACTGATCGGCTGGAATAACGCCTTCAGATTTCAAGCCCGCACTGACGGTTACAAAATCAGGGGACACATCGACTATTGTTGCGCTAATAAGAGAACCCGGGTTCATCTCGATGTATGATAGACTCTCTTCAAATAACTCCGCAAAACTTTCACTCATGGTTTAAAACCTATATTTAAATATAACGTCGGCAAACCCATGCAGACGGCTAAGTAAAACCTTGATGCAAATTGGATCATTTGCACTACAAGGTGTTCATAAACATGGTATTTTAAGAAGATTTACCAGCGCGTTGTTATCAACACATTGCGCGGTTACCAATACATTGCGCGGTGAATCTTCGGGTTATTATAAATACCATGATTGATTAATGTTCCGGACATTCAGAATATTTAGAATATTCTGAATATAGAAGCAATCCAGTTCAATTATCATCCATAAACTGATTTGACTCTATCCAGCACTTTGTTCGTCACTTCATCAATACTTAAATTATCGGTATCAATGATGATGGCGTCATCTGCGGGAACCAACGGGGCTACCTTACGCCCTGAATCCCGCGCATCACGCGCTTCAATATCGCGAACCAAGCCGGGCAGATTAGCATTTATACCTTGCTCTTTCAACTGATTCAGACGACGTTTTGCGCGTATTTCAGGGCTGGCGGTTAAATAAATCTTTACCTTTGCATCAGGAAATACCACCGTCCCCATATCGCGTCCATCAGCAACCAGCCCAGGATACTCCTGAAAGTTTCTCTGTCGCTCCAGCAATGCGCTGCGAACAGCCTCATTAGTAGCCACCTTGGAGGCCGCATTGCCACATTCTTCAGTTCGCACCGCCCGGGTTACATCATCGCCTTCCAGGCAGATATCAACGCCACCCTCATGACAGGGCGTAAATATCACATCCAGATTTTTAGCTATATCTGCGAGTGATTTGTTGTTAGAATCAAGCTCAACGCCCTGTCGCTGTGCGGCTAAAGCCACGAGGCGATACAATGCGCCGCTATCCAGGATTTTCCAGCCCAGTTTCCTGGCCACGCGTTGTGCAATAGTGCCTTTGCCAGAGCCCGCAGGGCCATCAATAGTAACCACGGGAATGCCTTTTGAAGAATTCATAATAAATCCTAAATTCTGTTTTAAAGTGGACGAATTATGCCCGTTTTCTTGACAAAAGACATGAATTCTTCTATCTATATTAGAATATATAGATATACTGCATTTGCGTGTTATACTTACACCAATAAGAAAGAGAATGCGAAAACACTTGAATTAATTTTAACTTGGAGACATTACGATGAAAAAAACATTAATTGCTTTGCTGCTGGCTACTGCCGCCACTGGCGCACATGCTTCTGACTGGTTTGGCGGTAACGATGGCGAGTGGAAAATGGGTCCTTACGGTCCTTACTATGACGAAAGCGACTGGCCCGAGTGGACGCCGATGTACTGGATGGAAGAATTCATGAATGCATGGGATGACAATGACGATGAGTTTGGCGGCTTCGGTGGAATGCCTTATGGCGGCATGCCTTACGGCGGCGGAATGCCATATGGCGGAGCTCCTTATGGCGGCGGTTATGGCGCAGCGCCTTATGGTTATGGCATGCCCCCAGCGCCAGCGACTCCTTATGGCTATGGCGTACCCGCTGCACCCGCAGCGCCAGCCATCCCTCCTGCTCCTTATGGCACATACCCAAGCGCTCCACAAGCAGTAACCCCCAAATAAAAACCGGCGCAGATCGGAAAATGGATATTTTTTATCCATAATTCAATCAAAAAAAGGGGACTGTAGCTACAGTCCCCTTTTTTCTGCTAAACTTTAAGAATAATTCGATACGGTTAATTATTTAACAAACCGTGGTTTGGATTTTTTTAAACCCCTGTCAATCCCCCAATCAAGTGAGATCCATGAAAAAAATCAATCTTTTATCCATTCCCTTATTATCAATAAGCCTGTTGACACTCTCTACTCAAGCGACGGCAAACAGTTTTCCTACGCCTTCCTTTGGTAACAATAACGGAAACTTCCCAAAGCCTAACCTCAACTGGGGAAATAATCATAATCGCTTTGGAAATGGCAGCAACTTCAGCATGCCTAACATGAACTGGGGCAACAACAGAAACCGATTTGGCAGCGGCTCAAACTTTGATATGCCCAACTTCAACTGGGGCAGTAATAGAAATCGTTTTGGCAGCGGTTCAAACTTCGATATGCCCAGCTTTAACTGGGGCAGCAACAACAACCGTTTCGGCAATGGTTCCGGCTTTAGCATGCCCAGCATGAACTGGGGCAATAACAGCAACCGCTACAACCCTTATGGCGGACCAAGATGGAATCCATCCTATGGGCGTTTTGGCAATGCGCCTCTTCCACCGCCTCCAGCGCCAGGCGTGTGGCGCAATAATCAGAATTTCAATACCTATGTTCAACCAGGGCGTCCTACCGCCCCCACGGCTCCTACTATCCGTCCTCCCGCCATGCCGCAACCACCTGTCTTCAATAGCAACAGGGGCAAAGGCGTAAAACTTCCCAATGCGCCGACCAAGAGCAACATGATGCGCCAGGCGCCTAAACCGATGGATAACAAACACCAGTCAGGGAAAATACCCACGCCAGCCGAAGTCAAGGGCGTGATACTGGCTCCTCAAAACAAAGCAAAAGCAAACAAGCCCGAAATAGATGCAAAGGGATACCCAAATGGCGTTATCGATGAAATAAAAAACGATATGAATACCCAATAAAACCCAGATAAAAACAACTGGCGCGCCATCTTGCTCTTCCCTGCAGGCGGAATCCCTGCAGGGAAGAGCTTATTCATATACAACTTAATCGTCTGTAAAGAATCAGTAAAACAGGATGAGAAATGTTGCAAACAAAATTCTCATCAATCTTCTGGAGAACCCGATGCCAACTAAAAAAACGAACTACCCCTTCATTATACTTACTGTTTTGCTGTCTCTTACCTTAAACGCCTGCACACTCAACGAAGGCGACCCGCAAACAACACTTTGTCAAAAACTCACCGAACAGCTTTCGGGATTCAGTAATGTAGAGTGGAGTTCTGCAACAAAAACGCCTCAAAAAGATAAAAGCATGAAAGTCGAGGTTCACTCATCCGGAAAATCACTGCAAGGTATTTGTATATACCAGTCCGATGAGGATGATGCTGGCGAGGATTACGACGTGAATATCCTCGACAGTTATCAGAATATCCCAACCATTATGGTGATCAACGGTAAACCTGCAACCACCAGGGAGCTGGATATCGCTATCCAGAAAGTTACCGGACAATCAATCAAAGATACACTGAAAAAAGGCCTTTAGATCAGCCTAAAAGCCTTAAATTTTATGAAGTCATAAAAAACACATTAGTCAATACTTCTGCACATTGCTTACAAATCCCTGGTAATCACAATCGCGCCGCGCACCTGGCCCAGACTATAGCCTGTGGCTTTATCATCAGGATACAATTCTTTCAATTTTGCAGATACATCAGGCGCCAATTTCTCACCATGACAGGTCAGACAAACTTTCCCTGTTGGCAACGCTTTCATAAAACGGAATTGTTTTTTTCCACCGTCTTCGGCAATTTCAGCAAACGCCATAGTTTTAACGTCTTCACCTTTGGCAGCCAGCTTATCGAAATTTTCAAGCACTGTTTTCTGCCAGTCATTGGGAACATTGTTGGGGTTCCGGTTTTTCAAACTCACGCGGCTTAGATGCGCACCCTGCTCTTTGGACACTTGTTCAGTAATAGGCATTGCCTTGGTGTTACATACGGTCAAGGCATTGACCGGGCCGCCAACTTGCATGGCTTTTGTCAACTCGCCCTTTAAAGCGCTGACAAACGACTTTGTGGACAATTTTGCTTTTTCGACTTCTGCTTTTAACAGAGCATCTTTTAACAGAGCATCGTCAGTCGTTTCTGCCTTGTTCGCAGAGGCAGAGTTAGGAGTTGACGCTACTTTCTGTTCGGTCTGTTTAAGCGTAGCCTGTTTATTCTTATCTGTATCTTCGCCACAGGCGCTCAACACAGTAGCACTCGCCAAAACCAGAGAACCGAATAGCGCCGGATTGAATAATTTTTTGTTCATGTGTGCTCACCTTTAAAATAGTTTATTTATAAACGGATTCATTGATCAAGCATTAGTTAATGCATAGATTAAGCAAAGTACAGGAATACGGATTTTCATCTTTTATTGCCTTCGATTACATTCGATTACATTAAGCTTTATCGAAGTTATATTGAAGAAAATTAAACACGCCTGAAATCCCCTCCATTCCAATTCGTAAAAACCCCGGTACCCAACAAAAGGCTTAAAGCGGCTGCGCCGATAATTTAATCACGAGCACAGCAGGAAGAGCCCACAAACTGCGACTGTGGGCAAGGCGTGTCACCATAGGAACAATATACACAGCATTCGCCATCCCTGGCCTTTATCTGCTTCTTGCAATGACTGCAGCGATAAAAAGTCTGGCAGGTATTTTCTGGCATCTGTTCCAGTTTCTTGTGGCCACACTCAGGGCAGGTAATGATTGATTCAAGAATCATCGTATTAAAAATGTTTTGTCATTTAATTTCTGCATCCTTCCTGCATCCTATTCTTAATTCTAGCAATTAAATCCAGTATTAAAAAGATGCAAGAACTTTAAGGAAAGTATAAACTTGGCGCCAAATAAATGACAGGCAAACCTGAGAAATACAGGAATTTAATCTGTTTTATTATTATAAATCAAAGGAATGAGGATAAAACATGAAGCACCTTGTTAAATCATTAACAGCTCACTTAAAAAAACGTGATTCTAAAATACAAAACAACGCCCGTTCAAACAAAACAACTATCCTGATCATCATCTGCAGTCTGTTATTATTCACTACAGCAAAAAGTTACGCCAACCCAGGACACCGGCTGGGATATAACACCAGTGGCCTGCATTATCTTGGCTCCTCAAATCCGTTTATCGATATTTTTAAAATTTCACGAGGCTGGATTACCGGCTGCGAATTTGACTGGCGGCATAACCGTCCCATAGATCCTGGCTGCACCCGCAAAAGCTCATTTAACACCAAGGAATCAGACAAGGTCAGTGTTGACGCCAATGGCTGGCCCACGCGCCTGCCAGCGCGTAATGAAGCGCCTGTTTTTACCTCAATTTCCGCCATCTGGGATATGCCAGACAATTTCCCTACTGGTCAGTATTTCATGACGTATGAAGGCGATGGCGACCTCAAGGTGCTGGGCGATGTCGATATTATTCGGCAAACCAATGGACGCGTCGATTTCAATCTGCGTAGTGCGAAACGTAACCTGAGAATACACATTACCCGCATCAATCCTCGCAATCATATTCGCAATATTCGCGTCATTCCCAAAAAATATGCTGGCATCTATACGCGTCAGACCTTCAATCCTGATTATGTTCGAAGCGTACGTCCCTTCAATTCAATCCGTTTCATGCCGTGGCAGAACACCAAGGACACCAATATTGCGCATTGGCGTGATCGCACAAAACCGCAATCCGCCTTTTACAACGGCGAAGCTGGCATGCCGGTTGAAACCATGATTGATCTGGCAAATGCGGCTCACGCAGCACCGTGGTTTTCCATGCCGCACAAAGCGACTGACAGCTTCATGCGTCAGTTTGCCCAAACGGTTAAGCAGCGCCTTGACCCTCGCCAAAAGGTGTATATCGAATATTCAAATGAAGTCTGGAATGCGATGTACCCAGCAACGCATTACGCTTCCCGTCAGGGTTTAAAGCTCTGGCCTCGCGGTAAAACAGAGATAAAAAACCCTGGCTCCCGACGTTTATTTCTGGCGCTAAATTACAATGCCAAACGCAGCAAGGAAATGTGCAATATCTGGAAGACAAGCTTCGGCAGTCAACGAAATCGTGTTATTTGCGTGGTTTCTGCCTATGGCTCTGCGCCTAAAATGGGCGAAGAACTGATGACCTGCCCTTTAGCCGGCGGCGATTGTTACAAACACTTTGACGCCTATGCGGTTGCGCCTTATTTTGGCGATTATATCGCGCGCATCGAAAACCGCCCACTGGTTAAACGCTGGGCGCGCCAGGGCAATGCCGGCGTCAATGCATTGTTCCGGGAAATCATGCACGGCGGTCTGGCAAAAGACAAGGTCGCTGGCGGCGCCATCGAAAACGCCATGGAAGAACGCGTTAAAAAGAACGTGGCGCTGGCGCGAAAATATGGCGTCAAATTACTGGCTTATGAAGGCGGTCAGCATTTATTGCGCGTGGATAAACCCCATGTCATTCATGACCCAAAAGTATACGAGCTATTTTACAAGGCCAACCTTAACCCGCAAATGGGCAATGCCTACATCAAGTATCTGAATGCCTGGCGCAGGAACGGCGGCGATATGATGATGCATTTTAACGGCATTGCTGAAATCAATGAACGTAATATCTTCCCCATGCTCGACAAGCCTGGCGGGCATTCGGCGAAATATAACGCCATGGTTTCCTATCTTCGTGGCGGCTAATTCGTCATTATTGATCAGTGTTCATCTGTGTTTCAGGAAAAAGGCGACATTTGCCCTATTGGTATTTTTGATTCTGGCATCGGCGGACTTTCTGTACTCCAGGAAATCAACCAATTGCTGCCACATGAATCCCTGATTTATGTCGGAGATTCCGCACATGCGCCTTATGGAGATCGTAGCGCGGATTATGTGCGCAAGCGTTCCCGCCAGATAGCCGACTTTTTGATAGATCAAGGCGTCAAGGCGCTGGTGATCGCCTGTAATACCGCAACAGCAGAAGCCGCATCGGAACTACGGAAGACGCTTGATATCCCTGTTATCGGCATGGAGCCCGCCATCAAACCCGCCGCTGAACTAAGCAAGAGCGGAGTCATAGGCGTACTCGCAACACAACGCACAATTAATAGCGAGCGACTGCTTGGCCTCACGGAACGTTATGCAAAAAACAAAAAGGTTCTGGCGCAGGCTTGTCCTGGTCTGGTAGAACAGGTTGAAAATGGCGATCTTGCCGGCAAAAGGACGCTAACGCTGTTAAGGCGTTATATCGAACCCCTGCTCGCACAAAACGCGGATGCATTGATACTTGGTTGCACCCATTACCCTTTCCTGATGCCGGCGATCCGTCAAATCGCCGGTCATCAAATCAGGATACTGGAAACCGGTCGCCCGGTCGCAAGACAGCTTTACCGAGTGTTGCAACAAAATGCGCTGCTCAACCTCAATTATCAGGATAATTGCAGGAAAACAACTGATACGGATACTGACAATGAAGAACCCGTCATAAGCTTCTACAATAGCAGCAATGATAGACGGCATCATCAGGCAATGCGCACACTGTGGAAAAACCCGCAACAACAAATCAAACATTTTAAGCCATGACCGATAACTCACATCAGCTCGACGACATCAATCCGCACACAGGCGAACCCTATAAGGAACGTCCCAACAAAACGCAGTTAAAACGGGAAATGAAAGCCTTACATGATCTCGGTAAAGAACTGGTGGAGTTGCCAGGCAGCAAACTTGAACAAATCACGCTGTCTGAAACGATGCGCGACGCCGTAATTGCGGCTAAAAAAATGAAAAAATCGGCACTGCAACGCCAGCTTCGTTTCATTTCAGGTATATTGCGGGAAGAAGACACCGATTCGATCCGAATGCAGCTTGATCGCCTCGCACTGCCGGTGCAACAAGCCAATGATGCTTTTCACCAACTTGAAGACTGGCGCGACCGGCTAATTGCGGGCGATAATGAGCTAACTAACGAACTAGTGGATAAATTCGCCCAGGCTGACCGTCAACATATCCGGCAATTAGTGCGCAACGCCAGTAAAGAAGCACAACAGGGTAAATCACCCAAATCTTCCCGCTTATTGTTTAAATATTTGAAAGACCTTCAGGAAACATCTTGAAATTAACGCATCAGCAATTAATTAAAAAAGTAATTAAAAGGAATCATTATGCCAAAAGCCAGCGAACTGAAACGCGGATCCATCATCGAATTTGATGGCGTTCCACACGCCGTTAAAACCATCGAATGCAAAAGCCCCTCCTCGCGGGGCGCATCTACGCTGTACAAAATTCGTTACAACAACCTGCAAACCGGGCAAAAACGCGATGAATCCCATAAAGCAGACGACATGCTCAAGGAAGCAGACTGCCAGCGCATCAAGGTGCAGTTCTCCTATATTGATGGCGATAACTATGTTTTCATGGATAATGAAGATTATAGCCAGCACAGTCTCAATAAGGACGATATTGCCGAACAGATTGGCTTCATTACTGACGGCATGGATGATATTACGGCATTGCTCATGGACGGCAATATCCTGGGCATTGAGCTTCCCTCCACAATTTCCCTACAAATTGTTGAAACAGCGCCACGCCTCAAAGGCGCCAGCGCTACCAACCGGACAAAGCCCGCAATACTGTCTTCTGGAATCGAGATACAGGTGCCCGAATACCTGGAAAGCGGCGAAACAATCAAGGTCAATACAGCCACAGGCAAGTTTATGTCGCGCGAATAAGAGCGCTTTCTGAATATTTTTCCTTACCGTCCATCCCCTTTCCTTTTTCATTAAGGCCTTTTTAAGTTATTATTTTAAAAAGAATAAATAATAATATTCTGATAAAAATCAA
>JANTHA010000022.1 GCA_024762625.1 Thiotrichaceae bacterium | reverse complement strand
ATAAATAATTTAAATATTAATGTTTTTTATTGATATAGGTTAAGAGTTTAGTAAGGTAAAATGTGTTCAAAAACCTTTAATTTTATGCCGGTTTAAAGCGCTCTTTTTTTGGTCGGGTGCGTATTAAAGAGTATGACAGATAAGCTGATCAAGCCTTTACGAAATTGATGCTTTGAGACTAGACTTTACCAGGAAGACGTGATTCGCAACCTGAATAAGAATGGTCTGGTGGATTTTGCTTGAAGTGTTTTTTTGTAAAGAAAAAATCAATGTGTCGGAAGAATAAAGTAATAATTTCTTGCCTCTGCTTCACCTTATAAGTGATATCCAAAGCTCTTTTCTCGTATTATTTTATTGACAGAGGGGAGCGTTCGCATTATGAAGCCAGGTTTAACCAACATAAATGACTCGAGAGTTAAACAATGGCATTCGATAGCGCCTGAACCTGCGATCAGCAGCGCTACTGGTCTATTGTGCTATGAAATTTAAAACCCGAATCCGTGACTTTGCTACGGCACAGTGAATAAGCTATTGATTCATTATGGGTTTAAACCAATATTTTACCCTCCCCCGTATTTCGCATTGATATCACGGATTCAGGTAAAATAATGATGAAGCTTGAACTCATATTCGTTAGAATAAGCGCCTTGCCTGCATAGCCCCCTGGATAGAATACCGCCTTCCAATGCCATAGGTCACTAAAAACTGACTGTTGAGGCTATCAGTCATTAAATCAGTAAAACTTATTACGCACCTGTAGCTCACTTGGATAGAGTGTCGGCCTCCGAAGCCGAAGGTAGCTGGTTCGAATCCAGCCAGGTGCGCCATTTTAGCGAGCTTCCCGTTTTTGTTTTTTAAAAACGGTGAACTCGATTATTAGAGCGCTTTTCAGCCGTTAGCGAGCTTCCCGTTTTTGTTTTTTAAAAACGGTGAACTCGATTATTAGAGCGTTGTTCAGCCGTTAGCGAGCTTCCCGTTTTGTTGTTCAAAAACGGTGAACTCAGCCTAGCCGCAGGCGAGACCACAGCTTTAGCTGGCCCGGATGAGGCATTGCCGAACATTATTCGAAATCTGGTTATTTAGCACGACGAAATCACTCTTCCCAGGCATTATAAAACTGTTGCGCAATGCGTCCGTTGCGGCTGCCTCGTTCACGTGCGAAGCGGTCTGCGAGTATATGAAGTTCCTTTTTGTCTTTGATGTTTTTACCGCTAAAGAGTTGGTCGATAATGGCGAAATAATCATCCTGGCTTAGCGGGTAAAAGGAAAGCGATAGACCAAAGCGGTCGGATAGCGACATTTTTTCTTCGATGGTGTCGCTTTGGTGTATTTCGCCATTAACAAAGCGCGCATCCTGATTGTCTTTCATTTGTTCTGGCATCAAATGACGCCGGTTGGAGGTGGCGACGATGAGTACGTTTTCCGGCGGTTTTTCTATGGAGCCTTGCAGGGTGCTTTTGAGTTCCTTGTAGCTGGTTTCGCCTTCTTCGAATGACAGGTCGTCGCAAAAAATGATAAACCGGTAATCCAGCAGGCGGATTTCATCGGTAATATCAATCAGCCAGCGCAATTCGTCTTTGGGTATTTCGATGACGCGCAAACCTTGCGCGTGGTAGCGGTTCAGCGCGGCTTTGACCAGAGATGATTTGCCGGTGCCGCGCGCGCCCCAGAGTAGTACATGGTTGACGGGCTGGCCTTCAAGGAATTTTTCAATATTTTGACAGAATGCCTGTTTTTGTCGTTCTATTCCTAACAGTGAGTCGATGTCAATCAGGTCGACATCGTCAACGGCCTTCAGCTTTTGTTGGCTTGCGCGCCAGATAGCGGCAAGGTGTTTATTCCAGTGAATTGATTTCATTTCATATTTATCAGAATCAGGTTTAATCGGAAATTTTAGCGCCTTATAGGCTTACAGGATTGCCACCGGGCTTGTTGCACGGTATGGTTGCGCCCCATGACTAACATGGATAATACTCAAAACGAAGAAACATTTCCGGATATGATAGCCGCTGTTGATTTGGGGTCAAACAGTTTCCATATGGTTGTCGCACGGGTTGACGAGCAGGGCAATATTTCGATTGTCGATCAGTTAAAGGAGATGGTTCGCTTGCGCGGCGGTCTGGATGCCCAATTAAACCTGAATGAAGAGGTTGCACAGCGCGCGCTGGATTGTTTGCAACGCTTTGGCGACAGGGTTCGCCATCTGGATGCTTCGGCGGTTCGGGCGGTGGGCACCAATACGCTGCGCACCATGAAAAATTCGCGCGGTTTTCTCGGAAAAGCAAACAAGGCGCTGGGTCATCGCATTGAAATTATTTCCGGTTATGAAGAGGCTCGTCTGGTATATCTGGGCGTGTCGCATACGCTGGCGAGCGAGAAGGGTCGTCATCTGGTGATTGATATTGGCGGCGGCAGCACCGAGTTCATTATTGGTAAAAAGTTTGAACCGCTGGAGCTGGAGAGTCTGAATATCGGTTCGGTTAGTATGACACAGCGGTTTTTCCCTGATGGCGATTTGGGTGAAGATAAATGGCGTCAGGCGGATACCGCTTTACGTTTGGAAATCATGCCGATTCAACGTCGCTTTCAAGCCGGCAACTGGAAGCATGCTATTGGTTCTTCGGGCAGCATCAAGGCAACCCGGAAAATAATTCAGGAGTTGGGACTGGAAAAATTCGGCATTACGCTGGACTCCATGTTGCAGATCCGGGATAAATTAATACGGCTTGGCAATATCAAGAACCTCAATGAAATATCCTTGCCGGGTTTGAAAGATGATCGTGCGCCTGTTTATGCAGGTGGACTGGCGGTGCTGATTTCGGCCTTTGAAGCATTGCAAATTGAGCGTATGACGGTATCGGATGGCGCCGTACGCGAAGGTTTGTTGTATGACATGCTGGGACGGATCAAGCATGAGGATGTGCGAGATCGCAGTGTGCTTGATTTGATGAAACGATTTAAAGTGGACGCCAGGCATGCCGCCTGCGTGGAACAAACAGCCTTGCATTGTTTTGAACAGGTTAGAAAAGAGTGGGATATTCAAAAGAAAAACGCCCATACGCTGGCCTGGGCCGCGAAATTACATGAGCTTGGCATGAGCATCACACACGATAAGCATCACTTGCATGGCGCCTATATCCTCAAATATGCGGATATTCCGGGTTTTACCCGTCGCCGTCAGTACTGGCTTTCTTTGCTGGTGAAAACCCATCGTAAAAGACTGGAAACAGATGTCTTTGAAAGTTTGCCTGAAGAAGATCAACCTACAGTTCGCTATCTGAGTATTTTATTGCGATTGTCGGTATTGTTTCACCGCGCCCGTATCGACAATCAGGAAATTTTGCCCGAAATAGAAGCCAGCACTGATAGTTTATACATCAAATGTTCAAAAAATATTGGCGAGCAAGCATTGCTGGAAGCAGATTTATTGCAGGAAAAGGCGCGCTTGAATAAAATAGGTTTTAAGCTGTATTTTTAAGTAGTCTTTGAATGATGATTTCATCTGGATAAGCCAGCTTATCAGCCCTGATCCCACTGTATATCATAAAATTTAAAACAACAGCGGTTTGTCTGCTCTTGCTGGTAAATGGCCATCGCTTATATTAGAATTTCAAATTACCGATAACGAGTAATAATAATAATGAAAAAAATAGCCATCGTTATAGCTGATCTTGATTTGGGGGGCGGTCAGCGCGTCGCCATTAATCTAGCGCAGGAATTCGCTAAAAATCATGATGTCACACTGATCATCTTTCACGATAGCGAGAGACATTACGGTATGCCGGGACGCCTTGTGAATCTGAATTGTCCTGAAAAAAAGCGCCTTCCGGGCAAGCTTTACAACATATTAAAACGCGCCGCCAGACTTCGTAAAGTAATCAAAAAAGAACAGTATGACCTTGTGTTAGGTTTTATGGAGACTGCCAATTTTGCAACAGCCTTGGCCTGTCCGGATGCCGCACTATCGGTGCATTGTAATCCGCGAGAGCTGACATTTTTTGAAAGATTGTTGTTAAAATTGACCTATCCAAGAGCAAAAAACATTATCGCCGTTTCGGATGATGTTGTTTCAATTTTGCGCGATGATTTTAATTTGAAACATGTCTCTCGTATATACAACCCGGTGAATGTAGCCGATATACAGGCTCAGGTCAAAACGCCTTATCAGCATCCAAAACCGTATATCGTTGCGCTGGGACGTATGCATGAGGTCAAACGTTTTGATTTGTTGATCGACGCTTATGCAAAAAGCAAAATGCAACAACAATGCGATCTTGTGTTTGTGGGCGATGGCGAACTGCGCCTTAGTTTGCAGCAGCAGGCAACAGACTATGCCTTGCAGGAAAAAATTCATTTTGTGGGTGCGCAAAACAACCCCTTTCCCTATCTGGCGGGCGCAAAATTCTTGACGCTTTCCAGTCGTACAGAAGCGTTTCCAATGGTGCTGATCGAAGCGCTGGCGTTGAAATGTCCTGTAGTGGCGACTGATTGCCCAACGGGGCCTCGCGAAATCATTCACCATGCTGAAAATGGTTTACTGGTGGAAAATGAAAACAGTGATGCTTTACAAGAAGCAATGGATCAGCTTTATTTTGATGAAGGTCTACAGCAAAAATTCAGGGAGAATGCGCTGGATTCAATCCAGCACCTGTCAGGTGAAAAAATTGTCAAGGAATGGCTGGCTCTTTAGTCTGGCTTTGAATTAAAGTCAGACGATTCCATTCAAATAAACTACTCAGTAGACAAGCTATAAACGTAAATAAAATCTGAATAGATGAATGATTAAGATGAACCCGATGTATTGCCAAATGCTAGCTAATGGTTGATTCCTTCGGAAGTACATGCGGTTTTTGTTCCGCCAGCAGGGTATATAAATCTTCATGCTGTTTTACTTGCTGCTCAAGCGTAAAGTTATCAAGGCAACGTTCTCTTGCTGCTTTGCCGAGCTGCAGGAATTTATCGTTATCCATTTCCACCATTTCTTTCCAGGCATCCGCCATGGCCTGGTCGTCCCGGGGCGGCGTCACGCGGCCTGTGTCACCGATGATGTAGTCATTATCGCCTACGTCGGTCGCAACACAGGGAACGCTGGACACCATGGCTTCGCCCAGCGTCAATGGAAACGCTTCGCCGAATGAGGTCAGGGTGGCGAGGTCGAATGCGTTGACTACATCCGGGATATCTTCCCGGTTGCCAAGCAGGTGGACTTTATCAGTCAAGCCGAGTTCTTTTATCAGTGACGTCAGTTCCTGGTTGTTTTCATCAACATTGGTTCCAACCAGCATATAATGCACATGATCGTGTTGCTTACTGAGTATTGCTGCCGATTTAAGGAAACCGACATGATTCTTTTGCACATGATAGCGGGCGATTTTACCAATCACAAATGCATCTTCCGGGATGCCTAAAGAGCGGCGAATCTCCATTCCCTTGCCTTTATCAGGCGCAAACCGGCTGGTGTCAACGCCATTCGGGATGACAATGGCGCGTTTGTTATTAAAACCCCAGTCCAGATGTTGTTCCTTATTCAGATGTGAAACATACATCATGCATTCCGGCATGCCTGACATCAGCCCCCATAAGCGCAATTGTAAACGCTTTCGTAGCGGCTCTTTATCATAGTGTTCAAGCGGCTCGTGAGATGTCCAGATAACGCGCGGTCTGGAAGGCAGGAAATTCCTGAAAACCGAACCAACTACGCCGCCTTCGTACATGGTGCCATGAATAACATCAGGGTTAAATTCACGGAGTAGTTTATACGCCTTGAAAATGGCCAGAGGGTTCTTTTTGACATTAAGCGCATAAACCGGCAGACCCAGTTCTCTCATGCGGTCGCCCAGGTAGGTGTCCCGGTGTAGCCCGATCACCATCATCTCGAATTTGTTTTTATCAAGCGCCGCAAGCAAGCGGTAAAGCTGGACTTCTGCGCCGCCTGTTTCGAAACTCGTAGAAATATGCGCCAGTTTAATCATTTCAGAACCTTTATTTTATATCGCTTATTTTATACCCAGAATATCAAAGATAAATAAAAATAAAACAAATGCCCGACGAAATAACGCGCCACAACGCTGATTGGTTGATTTTTAACCATGTTAACCAAAAAAACAGCCGCTTCGTTAAATCTAACAAGCGGCTGAATAGGCGTAATAAACTTGTATCTTATTTCTTTTGCTGTGCTGAATATGCAGTGCTGGGAGCAGCGGTTTGTTGTCCGCGAGGGGTGTAAGTATAACCGTAAGGCGCATGTGCAGGCGTTTGGCGGCGGCTTATCATTGGTGCAGGCATTGGCGCAGGTGCATAGTTGCCAGTGTAACCCTGGGTATAGCCTGGAGCGCGGTAGGCCTTGTTTTTATTGCTCCAAGGCATATTGAAATTGTTGTTTTTCCAGCCGTTTTGATTCCATGGCATGGTAAAACCCTTGCCATTGTTGTTGTTCCAGGGCATGTTCCAGTTGTTGTGGCGTGTATTGCTCCAGGGCGCATTCCTGCCAGGCTTGTTCCACGGATTGCCCCAGGCATTCTGATTGCGCGGATATGAATAGCTATCGCTATAGCCCTGGCTGTTTCCATACAGATTGCCTGCGGAGTTGCCTCTCACATTGCTTTGGCCATCAAGATTGCCGTTTCCCCTGGTTTGTCCGCTTAGATTGCCTTTGCTGGAAAGATCAGTTTTTCCGCGGGCTTTAAGATTAATCACAAGATCGACTTCGCCATCCGCATTGCCTCGGGTTTGTCCCCAGCCATTCGCACGATTGCTTAAATCGCCAGAAGCGTTTCCGCGACCTGTTGTATTGCCCTGAGCGTTGCCATAGGCGCTAGCGTTGCCTGAACCGTTATTAAAGCCGTCGGTCCAGTCAGCAGAGGCTGTTGCTGACAGTGTGAGTAATGCGCTCATAACAAGCAAGCGGGTGTTTAAATGAGTGGATGAAACAATTTTCATGGGGTTTGTCCTGATTTTTAAGGGGCTTCGGGTGTAAGATCGATCTATTTGCCGAAAACAATATAAGAATATTCTAATATACCCTCAATGTAAAGTTGTTTGAAAACATTTCCCGAGGCGCATCAAACCGGTTCCACCGTTACAACAGCCCCATCAACCGAAACAACGCGGATTAAACTGCCTGCAGGGCAATCCGGGCCGGTTGCCTTCCAGGTGCTTTCACCGACCTTGATGCGGCCTGCGCCATTCTTGATAGCTTGTTCAACCTGATAGGTTTTTCCAATCAGATCCTCGCTGCGTTCGTTTAAGTCAGGTTGCTCGCTAGTGATAGGGTGGCGTTTAAACCAGAACTTGCCGGCAATAACCGCCAGTATGCTAGTGAGCGCAAAAATCACAAACTGGATTTCCCAGCCAAGTTCGGGCATCGCGAGCAGCACAACGCCTGTAGCGCCGGCTGCAAGCCCAATCCACATAAAGAATACGCCGGGGCTGAGCATTTCCAGAATCAGGAAAATAATGGCGAGAATCCACCAGTGCCAGAATTGTAAATGGTCGAAAACGCCTTCCATTATGCTCCCGCCTTGGGTTTGTTGAATGCTTCTTTGGTAATTTCGCCGATGCCCGCGATGGCGCCCATCAGGCTGGAGGCTTCCAGCGGCATCATGATGATTTTCTGGTTATTAGCCGAGGCGATATCCTTGAGCGCTTCGGTATATTTTTGAGCAACAAAATAATTAACCGCCTGTATATCGCCTTTCGCGATTGCCTGAGATACCATTGCCGTTGCTTTCGCCTCTGCTTCGGCAAGTCGCTCTCTGGCTTCCGCATCTCTAAAAGAAGCTTCCTTTTGACCTTCCGCATTAAGTATTTGTGATTGCTTAACGCCTTCGGCATTCAGGATTCGCGCCTGGCGCTTACCTTCGGCTTCAAGAATCAGTGCGCGCTTATCCCGTTCGGCTTTCATCTGGCGACCCATCGCCTCTACCAGATCATGCGGCGGATTGATATCCTTGATTTCGATGCGGGTCACTTTAATGCCCCAGGTTGAAGCCGCTTCGTCAACCACTGCGAGCAACCGCGAATTGATGGTGTCGCGTTTTGATAATAATTCATCAAGCTGCATGGAGCCCATCACGCTGCGGATATTGGTCATGGTGATATTCAGGATGGCGCGGTACATATCGTTAACGCGGTAGGCTGATTTGGCGGCATCCATTACTTGAAAAAAGACCACGCCGTCGGCGCTGACCATGGCGTTATCGCTGGTGATCACTTCCTGCTGGGGCACATCGACAACCTGTTCCATCATGTTCACCTTGGCGCCAATGCTGTCAACAATGGGAAAAATAAAACCGATGCCTGGCTTTAAGGTGCGAGTGAAACGGCCAAAGCGTTCAACGGTGTATTCCATCCCCTGTGGCACTTTTTTCACCGTGAGGATAAGAAAAATGACGGCGAATACGACGAGTGCGATAACGAAAGTTTCTGTGCTCATGGTGGTTCCTGTTATTTTTTTGTTTCAATCAGAATTATGGCGACTAATCGAAAAATATCAAGAATTTATGGAAAACCATCATCAGGAAAAATTGCATCAGGGGTGAAAAATATCAAGATCTTTGGGGAAAACCAGTTTGCCCTGATAATGCTCCCGAATCAGGCGACGCGTTTCTGGTTTGATTTTGATGGTGCGCTTCATTAAATGAGTGAGTAGCAATTTTTTCACTCTGGCGCGTTTCGCCAGTTTGCCGATGTAGGATGGTTTCATGTGCAATCGCGCTGGCGCGCCGACGGCATCTTCTGGAATGGCGTTATGCGCAACCAGAATATCCGAATCCATGGCGAGATCAGGCATCGCGCCCAATCGCCCGCTCATGTCGCCGGTAAAACTGATGCTGCAACCCGCCAGCTCAACACGGTAGCCCAGAGCGGGAAATGGCCCATGATGAACAGGAACTGATTTCACCGTTATGCCGTGCTGGTCAAAAATCTTCTTGATAGACAGATCGCTATATGACCAGGGTATGGTTGTTACCTTGATTTTATAACTGCTTTGTTCCTTTGGGTCGAGAAACACGCCGAGATAAGGGTATGCGCCTGATTTCAAACCAATCATCCTGTCCACAAACTGGCTTGCAGAGGCAATAAACTTTGTTCCGCTTGGGCCAATAACAGGTAAATCCTGATCGCGCTTGCTAAAGAAACCGCCTTTGATATAAGCCGGAAAATCGGAACTATGGTCGACATGAAAATGGGTGAACAGCATGAGTTGTATATCTTCATAGCGCGCTTTGCTTTGCTCAAAGCGTTGCAGACTGCCGGGGCCTTGATCAATGATCACGCGCGCCTTGTTATCCAGCCAGATCAGATAACTTGTGGATGCCTGTCGATCCATTATTTCCGGTCCACGGACGCCGAGCATTTGCAGTTTGACCCGGTTCGACTGGCAGGTTGAGGCGCTTTGGGGCGCTTTATCCGGTGATCGGGTCGAGGCTTGACAGGCATAAACGCCCAGCAAGGAAAACAACATCAGGACAAGCCGGAGTTTTAAAAATGTTTGCATGTTTGCCATTACTGACCTCAACAGTATCAATTTGTCATGTTTAGGATAATACACCCGGTTATCCCGCATATCCCGCATAGATGCGCTAAACAATAAAAATTTGTTTGTTAGCGCTAAAACAGCGCATCGCGTATAATTCTTACAAAAACAAGGGCTTTATTCAAAATATGCAATCCAATCATGAACACGTTTATCCGCCTTTCTTTGGCGTTGTATTAACCTTGCTGCTCTGGTTGGCGACGCCAGGCGCCCTGAGCGCAGAGGAGCTGGTGTTTATTCTGGCGGGGCAATCCAATATGGCGGGGCAGGGAAACACATCGGAATTAGCGCCTTTCTATCGACGCACGCCGTCTAACGTCAGCTTTTATTATAACGGCTATAAAACTCCCCTTAACCGTTTTGTTCATTTTGGCCCGGAAATAGGTTTTGCGCATGAGATCGCAAGGCGTTTTCCTCATACCCGGATTAAATTGATCAAGTTTGCCGTGGGCGGCACTTCCTTGTTGGCCTGGGATCCGCATTGGAGCGCGGCAAAAGCCCGTTTAACCCGAAACGCAAGCGCCGGTCCCTTATTCAAAAAGCTGGTGCAGACTGCTGCGGCGAGTAAATTTGATGGTTCTGGCGCTCGCCTTGCCGGCATTTTGTGGATGCAGGGTGAAACTGACGCCAAATACCCCGGAGTCGCAAGGCAATATGTCAAAAATCTGAATAGCTTTATTCATGCGCTTCGCCTTGAACTGAAAAAGCCGGATGCCTTGTTTATTATGGGTGAGGTAAACCCTCCGGTAAAGTTGTTTCCTGCAGCGTCGATCGTACAGCGCGCTCAAAAGAACGCTGCAGCGCATATTCGCAACCTGCGCCTTGTAAATACCCAGGATTTACCCAAGCGCAATGACCAGTTACATTACAACACCCAGGGCCAACTGGAGCTGGGTAAGCGTTTTGCCAAGGCTTATTTAAGCAGCCATGTGGCGGGCGTACGCCCCCCATAATTTTTGGCGTTGGGTTTCAAGAGAAACAGGACAATTATCCCCTATATAGCCACGTTTATCCGGCAGATAAAGATTCCCTTTGGATTTCTAAATATGCTGTCATTTAAATTGCCTGTTTTACAGCAGGCCAGAGACAGTTTAAGTCATCAATCAGGGAAAGAATCATGATGAAGCGCGTAGCGTCCGTATTAGCTTTTGCACTCATTGGTCCAGGTTTGCAGTCTGCCAGGGCGGATAACAGCTATGGTTATAATATGGATGAAGCCGTTCATATCCTCAAGCAGGAGAAATTAAGACAACAATATAACCGGCGTTATCAACAGCAACACGCAAAAACTGCCAGAAATCAGGCGATAAAAAAAACGAAAAAAAAGCCATCGCCGCAACGTAAAGCGAATGTGCATCGACCCGCATATAAACCTGTCGCCAAACCGGTTGCGCGTCATATTCCTCCAAGGCGTCAGCCGGCCAGAACGATTCCGCAAGCAAAGAATCTTTTTCTGGCCGCAAGCAATGGCGATGTGCCTACCATCGGTCGCTTGCTATCGGATGGCGTCAATATAAACGCCGCTAACAGCGAGCGGGAAACAGCGCTTCATATGGCGGCTGCGCGAGGGCAATACTCTGCGGTTATCTATCTGGCAAATCATGGCGCCAATATCAATTCGCGCACGGTGAAAAACTGGATTCCATTACATCATGCAGTCCGCTTCAGACATGCAAATATAGCCGGTTATTTATTGAAACGCGGCGCTTCGCCTTATATGAGAACATCAGATGGCATGAACGCATTTGACATGGCGAAAGCCAACAATGATCAACGCATGCTGAATTTACTGGGCGCTCGTTAATCCTTATCTGCGAATAACAATGTTACTGAATGAAACGATAAGGCGTGTCAGGATTTCCAGATATTGCCGGTTTCTTCAAAATGGCTGCGTTGCCAGGGCCAGATATATTGTTTGGTTTTTACTGCCTGTTTTACTTTTTTTGCCTGGCGCCATTTGCCTGCTGCAATCACGCCATGTAAATAGCCATTTTTCAGAATCAATTTGCGATAGGTCATCCGCTTGATATTGCGGTACATGATTTCCTTTCTGTCTTCCGGTAATTCACTAATATCGCCTATGGTCATGAAGGGATAATCAATTACTTTGAATTCGGTTGTGGTGGTGCTTCCAAGGTATTTGCGCTTTTTTCTGTCGGCAAGGTTTTTCGCCAGGATTTTGGCCTGTTCATAGCCTGGTTCGGCGAGTCCATAGAGACGATTGCGGTGTTCCGCACATTCGCCGATCGCATACACATTCGGTTGGCTGGTTTGTAGATAATCATTCACGATGATACCGCGGGAAACTTTCAGTCCTGCTTTCTGGGCAAGCGCAATATTAGGCCTCACGCCGATGGAAACGATCACTGTATCGCATTCGATTTCTTCGCCATCATCCAGTATCACTGAACCGACCCGGTTGGTGTGTTTTTTATCAGGTCTTATTTCTTCGACGACGGTTTCTACTCTGACATCAATCCCAAGGTCATCCAGGTAGAGCCGTAAATAGATGGATGAATGGTTGTCCAGTTGATTAAACATGAGTCGCTTGCGATGCTCAATAACCGTAACTTGTGTGTTATGTCGTTTCATGGCGTTGGCGGTATCCAGGCCAACCTGTCCGCCTCCAATAACCAGCGTGTTGCGGCTGGTTACTTGTCGGCAAAGTAAGGTTTCGGCATCTTCCAGATCACGAAAAATAACTACATTTTCCAGATCCAGTCCTTTTATATTGGGAACCAGTGGATATGAGCCAACCGCCAGCACCAGATTTTTGTATGGGTGTTTTTCGCCGTTTGAGTCGATCACATGCGAATTTTTAACGTCAATTTCTGTAATCGCGTTATTGAAATAAGTTTCAATATGTTTTGATTCGGGCAGATTGGTGCCGGCATATAACTCCTCTTCAGTCATTTTACCGGAGAGTAATTTGGACAAGTCTTCACGTTTATAGGGCTTTTTCTTTTCGCCGCCAAAAATTTTAATATAAGCAGAAGGGTTTTCATGAAACAGCTCACGAACAAAACGGACTCCGACCGGACCTGCGCCTACCACGATTGTGGGAAGCTTTTGTTTTGAGAATATTGTGGTCATTCATCAATCTCCTTGAGCTTTTTTTATTATTTTTATGAGTGGGGAATTATAGTATTCCCGGATTAACCGGACGCCGCCTTGACCTGAGTCCAGGACTTATCAGTTTAGGTCTAAATAAAGCAATATCCCGATTAAAACAAGTTCAATCAAAGCCAATCCACGCCAGAAAGCCATTGGATTTCGCTCCATCAGCGGCTGGTTTTTGCTTCTATCCAGTAATGCCTGATTGGGCTTGCGAAGTTCGTTCACAAACTCCGATAACAGGCCATACCGTTTTTTTCCGGATTGGGTTGCCCCGCTTTTTGTAAATAGGTGTCCATCCAGTCTGGAACCATCGGGTTATGTTGTCGCGCCGGAGTATACTGGAATTTCTTCTTTGCCGCACGTTCAGTGCTGATTTCGCCATAGGGTCGTTTGCCGATCAGCATTTCATAGGCGATGAAGCCCAGCGAAAAAATATCGGAACGATTGGAGCCAGTTTCAGGATTTGTCCCTGTTGCTGGCGCAACCAGAATCCCGCCCGGTAATTTAAGGGCTTAAATTTGATCAATTTGGATCACTTTAGATCAATGCAGTGAAATAAAAAGGATAAGCTTATTTAACAGCTTTAATGGCGTTTATGATCTCATCCGAGTCCCATTCGCGGCCGCCTATGGCGCGGTAGACCAGTCGACCTTCCTTATCAACCACGAATGTAGTGGGCAAGCCCTTGATGGGCCAGCGGCTGATGATTTCACCCGATTCGTCCATCAAAATCTGGAAATCTATCGGATACTCGCCCGTAAAGGCGAAAATGGTATCTTCATCTTCGCCGACATTAACAGCCAGCATCTCGACGTTGTGATCCTTGAGTTTCGCCCAGGCGCGGTTCATGGAAGGCAATTCAGCGCGACAGGGCGGGCACCAGGTCGCCCAGAAATTTACAATGACTGTTTTGCCCTTGTAATCAGACAGTGTATGAATCTTGCCTTCGTCGTCCCGCAGCTCAAAATCGGGCGCAGCCGGTTTATCGGGGATCGCTGTCAATGGAACTCTTTCCACTTGCTTTGGCTTGGATGTTGGCGAGGAATAATCAGACGGCGCAGGGGCGTCTTTCATATTGCTTGAAAGATAAAAGCCCAATCCAATGATCATGAGTAGTAACAGCAGTGGAATTACGGATTTTCTCATCATAATGACTTTCCTTATTGTTGCGGCGCTGTATCAATAGCGCATTTCAAGGAATGAATCCATGTATTTTTTTCCTTATTATTGATGGTCCAGACGACCTTTAGATCAAATTCGGCGTCGGGTTTTAAATCGAAACAAGTCATCCCCCAGTTGTAATCGCCATTGGGTCGAAAGCTTTGTTCTGTTGGAAATGTAGCCCAGCGGAAGGCGATTCTGGAGGCGGGTTTTATTTGGTCTTTTGACCATTGCTTATCCCAGGTTTCTTTAAGTTTAATCCCTTTAACCCCAGCTGTGCTTTTAACTTGCCATAAAGCCTGGCGAATCGTGATGGTCTGATTTGAATCCGCCGCCTGATTTTGCGTGGCGAGGGTATTCTTTACGATAGTTTGAAACATGCAGCTGTTTGCTATTTGTGTTGCGATCGCTTTAGGGAATCCACGGCCCAGGTAAAAAGCAAGGATTTGTTCAGGATAAGCCTGCTTCAGGGTGAGTTCCAGCCCATCCTGTTTTAGCACC
>JANTHA010000021.1 GCA_024762625.1 Thiotrichaceae bacterium | reverse complement strand
AGCAAGGCCTTGAACAAACTGGGTCGCACGACACAGGCGGCTGCAATTCTAAAGCCTTTCATAAGTAAGAAAAAAACCAGTGACAGTTTAAGATTTGAATATGTCCGTTTTTTGATCATTAGCGGGATGCATGAGGATAAAGGCCAAAAAAAAGAGGCTGCAAGCATATTGCGCAAACTGGTTAAAAAGCATCCTGATAATAAGGATCTGACAAAAGCGCTGGTGGCGCTTTATCTGGAAATGAAAAAATGGACTGAGGCTGAAAGTTATGCGCAACAGTTAATGCGTTTCAAGGCGTATCAAGGCGACGCTTATTATTTTCTGGGTGAGGTGCGCCAGGCGCGAGGAGAAAACGTCAAGGCTTTGCAAGCCTATCTCAAGGTAAGCAGTGGCGATTTACTGGATAAGGCCCGGGAAAAAATACCTGTATTATTGAAACAGCAACAGGGTATGGCGGCTGCGCGATTGTGGTTGCATCAACAACGCCTGGCGCTTTCGGGTGCGGCAAGCGAAAAAAAGCCGAAAAAAAACCAAAAAGCGAAGTTTTACAAACTGGAGGGCGATTTACTAATTTCCGACAACAATATTGACAGCGCGATGGATTTTTATCAGAGAGCATTGAGCCTGTCGCCTGATAGTCAGTCGATTCGCTATAGCCGCGCGTTGGCCTATGAGCGCCAGGGTCGCATCAGGCAGGCGGAAAATGATTTAATCAAAATCGTGAAACGAGACAAGAATAATTCCCTTGCCTTGAATGCGCTGGGTTATCTTTTGGTGGTACATACCAATCGTCTGGATGAGGCGTCGCAATTAATCAATAGAGCCCATCAACTGTCGCCAGATAATGCGGCGATTAATGACAGCCTTGGCTGGCTTCATTATCGACGCGGAGACATGGAGGACGCGGAACGCTATCTGCGAAAATCGTTTCAATTGATGAAACAGCCGCAGGTCGCCAGCCATTTGATAGAAGTGCTACAGAAAAGCGGCCAAACCCAAGAGGCGAACTTAATCCTGGAACAAATGCTTCAACAGTATCCAGATAGCCATTACTTGAAACGGATTTCCAGTCAGGGCGTTAGTGTTAATTAGCCGATAAATAAGATAAGTCAAATGAAAGGAAAGCCAGCTCAAGTTGGTTTTTCACATGGCGGGTTCTCTATTCCCGATCAGTTTCCTGATGTACAATCCCTGCTATTATTCTTGTTTCAGGGGAAAACATGATTCACATAAAACATAATGCCTGTTTAATTAACCGGCAAACAGGTTCTTTTACGCTGATTCCAGCCTTATTATTCTTAATGTTTGTCCTGTCATTCATGCTGACCGGCTGCGCCCGCTTTGGCCATCAGGGCGTTGTTAAAAGTGCGCCCGCGACGAAGCAGGTCACGGCCTGGGAGAAACGCAAGGCGAAGTTTCTACGCGACTCAAACTGGGCTTTGCTGAGTAAGATTGGATTAAGCTACCAGGATGAATACTGGCAGTTTGGTCTGAACTGGACGCAAAAGGCGGCCAGTCAATTCGCCATGCTGATTAAAAATCCATTAAGCGGCGCCATTGTCGCCAAACTCACACAAAACAGTCGGGGAGCCACCTTATTGGCTGATGATGGCAAAACCTACCATTCCAGGGATGCGGAACAACTTCTGAAATCGCAATCCGGCGTCTACATGCCTGTCAAGGGCATGCCTTACTGGGTGAGGGGCGTCACTTCTCCGCAGTATAAGGTTGATAAACTGGTTCTGGATAATCAAGGTCGGCCAACATTGATCCAGCAGGCGGGCTGGGAAATTCGCTATGCTGCCTACCAGGGCGCGAACGCCATGGCTTTGCCGCGCAAAATTACGTTTAAACGAAGCAGTGATCAGTTATCCCTGAAGATGATAGCGAAACAATGGCGGGGAATTTAAACGCTTTGACAGTTGAAAGGAAGAAAACAAGGCTGATTCTTCCCGCGCCGGGAAAACTGAATTTATTTCTGCACATAACGGGCCGACGTAATGATGGCTATCATTTGCTGCAAACCGTTTTTCAGTTGCTGGATTATGGTGATGAAATCACGCTTGATATGCGCAACGATGGTCAGATACGAAAAATCAAAGGCCTGGACTCTGTGCCTGAATCCAGCGATCTTTGTGTGCGCGCAGCGCGATTGCTTAAAGAGCGTTTTGTCGAACGATCAAGGCAAACAAATGCATTGCAAACTAATGCATTGCAAACGGCTTTGTTTGCAGGCGTAGATCTATCCATTACCAAGGTCTTGCCCATGGGCGGTGGAACAGGGGGCGGGAGTTCGGATGCGGCGACTGTGCTCATGGGGCTGAATGAACTCTGGGACTGTGGTTTTTCCGTAGATGAGCTTGCGGAGCTGGGCTTGTTGCTGGGTGCTGATGTGCCGGTATTCGTGCGTGGCTTTTCCGCCTGGGCCGAGGGCGTAGGAGAGCAATTATGCGCTGTGGAATTGCCTGAAAAATGGTTTGTGGTAATTCATCCGGGAATTTCTGTGTCAACAGCAGAAATATTTTTGGATAAAGGATTGACACGCGACTGCGAACCTATCAAAATAGCGCGCTTTCTGCAAGCGGATGGTTTTTCAAATACGATTAATGTATTTCAAACAGTCGTACGAAAAAAACATCCTCAGGTAGCAAAAGCGCTTGATACTTTAAGCAATTTTACAGTAGTTGACAAACCTGCAAGATTGACGGGTAGTGGAAGTTGTCTGTTTGCTGCTTTCGACAGTGAGCAGGATGCGCAATCAGTGTTAGACGAAATACAATCCATGGCAATTGCTAAACAGCAAAACTGGCAAGGATTTGTGGCGAAAGGCGTTAATCAATCGCCTTTAAAAAAGTCTTTAGGTTATTGATTTTTATTTGTCGATAGCGCGTTTTAGATTGCGATTTTTTATTGATAATATTGGGCCGTCGCCAAGTGGTAAGGCTCTGGGTTTTGATCTCAGCATGCGTAGGTTCGAATCCTACCGGCCCAGCCATTTTTTATAACAGCATGATCTCTCTACTGATTGATGGCGCCTGATTAATCATAATCGGTTTTGCTCTTTTATCGGACGAAGATCATGCTGTTTTTTGCTCATGGAGCTAACAGAGAACTGTCATGTCCCAAAACGACACGATGATGGTATTTGCAGGCAATGCAAACCCTGAGCTTGCTCGTGAAGTAGCCGAATTTCTCGGATGCTCCCTCGGAAAATGCACCGTAAACCGTTTCAGCGATGGCGAGTCTCACGTCGAGATACTCGAAAATGTGCGTGGGCGGGATGTGTTTGTAATCCAGTCAACCTGTGCGCCAACCAACGACCATCTGATGGAGCTGTTGATTATGGTCGATGCATTGTACCGCGCTTCAGCGGGCCGCATTACCGCTGTCATGCCATATTTTGGCTACGCCAGGCAGGATCGCCGCGTTCGTTCACGGCGCGTACCCATCTCGGCAAAACTGGTTGCAGACATGCTTTCTACCAGCCGCGTTGATCGGGTGTTAACCATTGATCTTCATTCAGACCAGATTCAGGGTTTCTTTGATCTGCCAGTGGATAATATTTATGCATCATCGGTGTTGCTAGAGGATATCAAGCAAAAGAATCATGAAGATTTAATTGTGGTGTCGCCAGATGTGGGCGGCGTAGTTCGAGCCAGGGCAATGACCAAAAGTCTTGGCGATGTTGGTTTGGCTATCATCGACAAACGTCGACCGGAGCCGAATGTGTCAGCCGTCATGCATATCATTGGCGATGTCAAAGACAAAACCTGTGTGCTGATTGATGATCTGGTTGATACCGCTGGAACCCTGTGTCACGCTGCGGAGGCGCTCAAGGAACATGGAGCGAAAAAGGTTATCGCCTATGCAACGCACCCGGTTTTTTCCGGTCCTGCGATTAAAAATATTGAAAACTCCGATCTGGACGAAGTGGTTGTTACCAATTCTATTCCATTAAGCGAAGAGGCGGAAAACTCTGATAAAATCCGTCAGCTTTCCGTAGGGATCATTCTGGCAGACACCATCAGCCGGATTAATCTGGAGGAGTCTGTTAGCGACTTGTTTGCTGACGTTAATTAAATTTCAGGCCTGATGATTCAGGTCTTTTTTAACTGCAAAACCTGGTCGCGGGTTTTGCTTTTTTATTTTAGAGGCTTGAAAAAACCTCATTTATTTTTGGAGTAAATCATGGCAACACAATACAAGTTGACCGCGGAAATGCGTGACGATATGGGGAAAGGTGCGAGCCGCCGCCTGCGTCGCGAACATAAAATCCCTGCGGTATTATATGGCGCGGGTCGTCCCGCGTGGTCCATCACACTCAAGGAAAACGAGTTGATGCGAAATCTGCAGGAAGAATCCTTTTACGCGGCGATCATCGAGTTAACGCTTGATGGCAAACCGCAAAAGGTGTTCCTCAGGGATTTGCAACGTCACCCGGCAAAACCCTTTGTTTTGCATGCTGACTTTCAGCGCGTCCGGGATGATGTTGAAATGACTGTTATGCTGCCTCTGCATTACCTCAATGAAGAAACGGCGCATGGCGTTAAAATGGAAGGCGGTTTGCTGATGAAGACGGCGGTTGATATTGAGGTCACCTGTTTGCCTAAGTATTTGCCTGAATACATCGAAGTTGACGTGGCTGACCTGAAACTGGGCGAGTCCTTGCACTTATCGAATATTAAATTACCAGAAGGCGTTGTCTCGACAGAATTGTCATATGGCGAAGATCATGATCAGCCTGTTGTATCTATCGTATCGCCGCGCGCAGAGAAGGTGGCTGAAGAAGAAACAGCAGAAGGCGAAGAAGAAGCGGCTGATGATTCATCAGAAGGCGCAGAAGAATAAATTTGTCTTGTCTGCTACTTTATTTGCTGCCTTGTTTGGGTGAATGAATCAGGCATGAGCCAGATCAAACTCATTGTCGGCCTGGGCAATCCAGGCCAGAAATACGCTAGAACCCGGCATAATGCCGGGTTTTGGTTTGTTGATGCCTTGCTTCAACAAAGGTCGGGGCGTTTTAAATCAGAGTCGAAGTTCTCTGGCGAGGTCGCTAAAATAGATATTGGCGGACAGGCCGTCTATTTGCTGAAACCGATGACCTTCATGAATCGCAGCGGCCTGGCTGTGCATCAGCTGGCTTCATTTTATAAAATCCCGGCTGAACAGATTCTGGTCGCTCATGACGAGCTTGATTTAGCGCCTGGCGTTGTGCGCCTGAAAGCCGGCGGCGGACATGGCGGACATAATGGTCTTCGCGATTGTCACGCCCAGATAGGCAAGGGCTACTGGCGGTTGCGTCTGGGGATCGGTCATCCAGGAGATAAAAACAAGGTGCTTGATTATGTGTTGTCTGCGCCTTCAAAATCCGATGAAATCGCCATACACAACGGCATCGACCGGGCGCTTGATGTGATCAATGAGATTGTGACTGGCGAGATGCAAAAGGCGATGAACACCTTACACAGTGATCGTTAATTCTTCCACGATCGAATAGACAACAGGAAAATGTTATGGGTTTTAAATGCGGCATAGTTGGCCTTCCCAATGTGGGTAAATCGACCCTTTTTAATGCCTTGACCAAGGCGGGTATTGAAGCGGCGAATTACCCTTTTTGCACGATTGAGCCCAATGTCGGCATCGTGCCTGTGCCTGATCCGCGTATGGATGCGCTGGCTGAGATTGTAAAACCGGAACGCACCTTGCCGACCACCATGGAATTTGTGGATATTGCGGGTCTGGTGGCGGGCGCTGCATCTGGTGAAGGGCTGGGCAATAAATTTCTGGCGCATATCCGCGAAACAGACGCCATCGCACAGGTGGTGCGTTGTTTTGACAATGACGATGTGGTGCATGTCGATGGAAAAATCAATCCATTATCTGATATAGAGACCATTAACACTGAACTTGCCCTGGCTGACCTCGAAACTGTTGAAAAAGCCATCCAGCGTGTGGGACGCACCGCTAAATCGGGTAATAAGGAGGCCATCGCTCAACTGGCCCTGTTTGAAAAAATACACAAGCAACTGGCAGAAGGGCATGCCGCACGCACGGTAGAAATCAGTAAAGATGACAAACCACTGGTTCAGGAACTGCAGCTGATCACTATCAAGCCGATTCTATTTATTGCAAACGTCGCGGAAGATGGTTTTGAGAATAATCCTTATCTTGATCAGGTGACCGAATTCGCCCAGTCTCATGGCGCAGAAGTCGCCCCTGTTTGCGCGCAAATGGAAGAAGAGCTGGCGCAACTGGATCAGGAAGAACAATCCGAATTTTTGGCGGACATGGGTTTGAGCGAGCCTGGTTTGAACCGGGTGATTAACGCCGGTTACAAATTACTGGGCTTGCAGACTTTTTTCACCGCAGGCGTCAAGGAAGTACGCGCCTGGACGGTGACGCAGGGCGCTACCGCGCCACAAGGCGCTGGCAAGATCCACACCGATTTTGAAAAAGGTTTTATCCGCGCCGAAGTAATCGCCTATGATGATTTTATCCAGTATGGCGGCGAGCAGGGCGCCAAGGATGCAGGCAAATGGCGTCTCGAAGGCAAGGATTATATTCTGCAGGAAGGCGACGTCGTACACTTCAGATTTAATGTTTAGGATTTATCATGAATGATCAAAACGAACAGCAGGCTATCGACGCGCTCCGGCAAGTCGCTATGGCGGGTATCCAGGAACAGCGCAGCTGGCGTCGCTGGAATATCTTTTTAAGGCTTGCAGGTTTGATTTTGATGGCGCTGCTGATCCTCTTGGTCCTTGGCTCATCACTGACCAAAAACGCCCACCTGACCACCGCTAAAGAGTACACGGCCCTGGTAGATTTGAAGGGAATTATCCTCGCCGGTGCGGATGCTGGAGCAGATAATGTTATCCCGGCGCTACAGGATGCTTTCAAGGATAAAAAGGTTAAAGGCGTCGTATTGAGATGCAACAGTCCCGGCGGTAGTCCGGTGCAGTCCAGTTATATTTACGATGAAATTCGCCGTTTACGTCAAAAATATAAGGATAAACCATTGTATGCGGTTGCTTCTGACCTCTGCGCATCCGGTGGTTATTATGTGATTTCCGCAGCGGATAAGATTTTCGTCAACAAATCCAGCCTGGTGGGTTCCATTGGCGTACGAATGCAGGCCTTTGGCGTGGTTGAGGCAATGAAAAAGATCGGCGTAGAAAGCCGTGAATTAACGGCGGGCAAGCACAAGGCGATTCTTGATCCGTTCAAGCCACGCGATCCTGAAGAAGAAGCCTTCCTTAAAGAACTGCTGGCGAACACCCATCAGCATTTTATCAATGCGGTCAAGACCGGCAGGGGAGACAGGCTCAAGGATGACCCGGATATTTTCAGCGGTCTGTTCTGGACGGGCGAAAAGGCAAAAGAACTGGGGTTGGTTGATGAGTTTGGAAACGCAGCCACTGTGGCTCGCGACATTATCAAGGCGGAAACACTGATTAATTTCACGCCGAAGAAAGACCTGTTTCAAAAGCTTACTGATCGCGTTGGCGCAAGCATCAGCAATCGGCTGCTTGAATCCGAATTAAAGCAGGGCGTTTTTTACTGAATCCTTTGTTACAATTTTTTTAGCCGCGATCAGGAATCTGCAGATCCGGGTTGCTGGCCTGATGTTCGGCAACCGTACCTGGATGCAACACATATAAAGTAGAACAGTAAGGACAGCGCGTCTGTCCGTTTTCATTCAGTTTCAGGAATACTCGTGGGTGAGAACTCCATAGGCAGCCATCGAACGGTGGGCAGCAAATTTCATTGTTTTCCAGTACTTCATCGGCATCCAGCAAATGGATGGCCTCGGTGTTGGCCGGATGACAGTAGACGACGTTTTTATCTGTATTCATGGCGTTTCCTTAATCCTATGTAGCTCCCGACCGTACAGGTCGGGAGACAGGCTATTAAGCCTAAAAGCTAAATTCCTCAGTTGAACGCTACAATGACTAATAAGCTTATGATCTATCATATATATAACAAATTATTAAACTCACTCACAGGGTGAAGTCGCTTCAGGCTGGATTGCACAACTGTGATGGCGCATGTCTGCGTTGTAACTGCTTGAAAGGGAATAACCATTCCGCGCAGTAACGCCTTGACCTGCACCACCACAGCCGCACACTCAAGCCTGCTCAACTGAGGATTTTAGCTTAAAGCTTGCGCCCCTGATTAAACCACGCAGGGGGATTGTCAAAAAACTGGTTGAAATCATTTCTATCATTGAAAAACTGATCCAGTGACGGCATTGGGGGAAAGGCCGGAAAGCCCTGCATGATATTATCCGGCAACAGTTGATCCGGGTTGTTCTTGAGCGCATTCAACAGGCTGTTTTTCTTACTCTCAGGCAACTCCTTGTTGTTTTTGATCTGTTCACGGATTTCATCGTATTTTCCTTCAAAGGTAAACTTCTTTTTCTCGCCGCCATTTTCCTGATATTCAACTTCTGCATGATAACGGTCGCCGTCCAGACTGCGAATCTGGATGGATTCAAATTGCTGCATTACGTTGGCTTGCCCCAATGCTTTGGGGGAGAGCGGCGTTTTGGGCAATACCGGTGCTGGAAACGGTGGTTGACCAAAATAGGGTCGGGAGTAGGGCTGCTGTCCGAATCCCGGCATTCTGGGCCAGTGCGGTCTTGCAGGATGTTGTCCGCCAAACCAGGGACGATGGCTGGCAGACGGCATGACTGGACGTACTTCCAGCGTGACATTGATGGTTTGTTGTTTACCATCTCTGACGACGTTAAGCGCGATCTGGTTTCCTGGCTTACTGGATGTGATCAGACCAACAAGTTGTTGCGCTGAATAGATTTTCTGATCGCCAAGCCCCAGAATGATATCATAAGCCTTGAGTCCGGCCTTGTCTGCCGGAGAATTTGGCATAACGGACTGAACCAGAACGCCCTGTTTATCGGGAATGACGCTGCTCAGCTGTCTGGATAAAGCTTCCGGAATGGGCTTTAATGAGACGCCCAGCCACGCACGTTGCGTGACAGCCGGTTGGCTGACGTCAGGCGTCTTGTTTTGATTTGTGGCGGTTTGCTCATCAGCAGTTTGTGTATCAGTTGCATAGGCGCTTGCCATCATGCCAAGGGCGGCTATTATGCTGGCTGCTACAGTTAATTTCTTCATGTTCTTCCTCGTCTTATATGTTACCTGGATGTTACAGATGATATAGATGTAATAAATGCCGCTGACATATCTTCCTCAAATCTGGGACACACTATAGCAATCTGAAGTTCATCGTAATGTCAGTTACATGACAAAAATTGTCAGTTAAATGACAGAAATTTCGTTTGAGCCTATTCATAATGGTCATGTAAGCAATAATTAATTAAACATATTATTGACTCTATGATGGAAATGAAGAAAACAAAGGAGATAGATTATGAGTACACAACAAATTGAGAAACAACGCTGGATTGAGTATTTTGATCATTTAAGTTCGATAAGCGATGACTTGCTCGTTACAATTGAAATTGCCGGTCTGTCCATCGGCGATCAAATAGAAGCGGAAAATGTTCCGTTTGAAGGCATCAGCTATGACGACGGAGACGATGTCATAACGGTTCAGGCCGGCGATGTTGGTCATATGATCAAACAACCCAGCGAAGTGTATGTGCTGGAAGAAAACGATGGTTTGAAAAGTATCGAAATCAGCGATGCCGAAGACAATAAACATATCCTGATGTTTAAAGCGGCTTGATGATTGGCTCGTTGTAAATTTACCTAATTTAAAAACCCACGGTGATTCCAGTGGGTTTTTTTATGTCTGGCGGAGAGGGAGGGATGACTTCGTTGTCTTCGCTGCGCTTCGGCTTGAATCCTCTTGTCGGGTTAAACCTAGATTCCTCAGTTGACCGCTACTTGCAGGCAATAAGCTGATGATTAGCTTTAAAAGCTCCGGTTTTCATGTCTCACCTATAGAATGAAGGCGCTATAGGGTAATTTGCACAACTATGATGGCGTATGGTGTTGTTGTAACATTCCCGAAAATGACCATTCGGGAATGTTACGCTAGCCATACACCACCATAGCAGCACCCTTTAAACTGCCCAACCGAGTATTCTAGGTTAATCTCTCCTTGTGAATACGGAAACCCTGCGCGCCCGCCAACAATATCCAATGCCACGATTAATATGGGCCTTCGTTTGGCTTGACAGCTAGTCCGATGTCATCTCGCCAACGTCAGCAGGATCACCGCAGGTCGTACCATACCCCACGACCACTGCCGTGTTGATTGAGGGTGCCGCGCTCGACCAGCGCCCGGAAGTGCTGCTTCAGCGTATTGCGACTGGCGCCCGTCAGTTTGATGACTTCGCTCATGGTTACACGCCCATGCTCACGGGCGAACTCGACAATCTGCAGTGACAACTCCGGCAGCGCCGCCATCACGATCTTCTCGCGCTCGACTTTCTTCTCAAGACGCGCGACCTGCTCAGTCAGAGAGCGGAGGAAAAAAACCAGCCACGGCTGCCAGTCCGGCGCCCCGGTACGGATCGTTCCCTGCGTCTGGCGCAACGCCAGGTAGTAGGCCTCTTTGCTCTGCTCGATTACGCTTTCCAGCGAACTGTATGGCACATAGACATAGCCCGCTTGCAGCAGCAGGAGTGTGGTCAGTACACGTGAAAGCCGCCCGTTTCCATCCTGGAAGGGATGAATCTCCAGAAACACCACGATGCAGATGGCGATGATCAGCAGCGGATGCAGCTGGCCGGCTTCTTGCTCCTGGTTCACCCAGTCCACCAGTTCAGTCATCAGGCGAGGCGTGTCAAAAGGCGTGGCCGTCTGAAACACGATGCCGATCTGGGCGCCGCTCTCATCGAAGGCAACGACACTGTTCGAGTGGGTCTTGTAGTTGCCGCGATGCCGTGAGTCCTTCTCGCTGTAGCGCAGAAGCATCTGATGCAACTGCTTGATGTGGTTTTCGGTGAAGGGAATGTCCTGCCAGGATGAGAACACCTGATCCATCACCTCGGCGTAGCCGGCCACTTCCTGCTCGTCGCGGGTGTCGAAAGATTTGATCTCCAGGTTGGACAGTAGTCGTTTCACCTCGCGGTCGGACAGCTTGCTACCTTCAATCCGGGTGGAGGAACCAATGCTCTCAATGGTAGCCACGCGTCGAAGGGCCGCCAGACGATCAGGCGCAAGCGTACCCAGGGCGCGCCAGGCGCCCTTGAATTCTTCAATCCTGGCGATAAGGCTCAGGATCTCCGGGGTGATCTGAAGTGTATCGGTTCTTAGCATGAGCTAATAATACACCCATTTACACCCATTTTCGACATTCATCCATTATTTCACCCGTTTACGCCCATTCCTGGCGACGCCCGTCCTAACTGAGTATTTGACTTGATAACTGGGAGAGAGTGGCTTAGGCAAGAATAACGCAATGGGGCGAAACCATGAATCATCCAAAATTCACCTGCAACCACATCAATCAGAACAAACGTAAAACTATAAATGGCGAAGAGGGAGGGATGACTTCGTTGTTTTCGCTGCGCTCCGGCTCGAACCCTCTTGTCGGGTTCAAATCCCTCCCTGTGAATATGGAGAAACAATTGAATTCCGGAAATGATGATACTTGTTTAGAATAATATATGGCGGAGAGGGAGGGATTCGAACCCTCGGTACGGATAAACGTACACACGCTTTCCAAGCGTGCTCCATCGGCCACTCGGACACCTCTCCGTGTTGGCGAATATCAATGTGAATACCAATGAAGGCGGCAAGTTTAAGCTGTTTTGTTGTTTTAGACAAGCACCTTAAGGACATGGATCAAGTTAATTTACCCCAAGCATCTGTTTAAACATTTTAGAGACTTCGAGGTAATCCATGGACTTTCCAATATCCGGATTGAGTTGTTTAAACTTGTCGTTGAATAACAGCACGCCGGTTTTGTAGTGTGTGCCAGAGTGATGGTCGCTTACTGCAAAGCGTTCAAATCCAAGCTCGGCATAGCTGAATCGTTTATCGCCAATTTTAATGAATTCATTTTCTTCAGGGTCAAGCATCAGCGACACCGTGACGACATCCTGATTGCGATCAACGCTATACAAAATACCTGATAAGGGTACGCCGTCATCATTCTGGTTAGGTTGTGTGTAATGTCCATAGCGTTCTACAGATGGGTCGGATGAAAATCCCAGCAGTGTTTTTTGCAGTTCTTCTGCTTCCGCCAGGTTATCCGCCTGAAAGGCGTATTGCGGGATCATGGCGCCAATTTGCTCGAATTTGCTGATATCCACGCCAAGCGCCGCAAAGAATTTTTCGGGTTCCTGCAAACGGAAGTCATATTGATAGTTTTTGATATATTCCGGCGTAATGGTTTTGTTCGGTTGTTGGCCCATGGATGAAATCATCGCGACGGCGTAATCATTTTTAGCGGCGAATTCGTCGATATAGGCGATCCAGCGATCCAGCAACTGCATGGCGCCCATCACTTCATTATCATGCTGTTTGAGCCAGACATTATCATAAACGCCTGAAACCGACGGGTCGATGTCGGGGGAGGCGTGCAGATAGCGGTGCATCGCAGAAGCGATGTGGTTGGTTCCGGCAATGGCGAGCGCAGGTTGATGCTGGTTTATTTCGTTGTAGAAAATTTGCATCATCAGTGGAAACTGCAGTTTACGCAGGCTTTCCGGATTCTTGATGACATCTAGCGAGAGTGGAATCATGTCGCGCAGTGATTTCAGGCCCAGCCCCCAGCGCGAAAAATGCGGCGCCTTGATAAAGTGTTTGATCGCGGTCAATAGCGTTTGTTTGGTGGAGGTGGCGCGTCTGTTTGAAAAGGTCAGGCTGCGATTCAGAGTCTGCAGCGGCTCGTATTTTTTCGGGAAGGTGTCGGAATCCGGCGCAAAGAAATCCGGGATCACGGCCTTGTAGTTTCCCTGGTTCAAAAACGATCTCAATGGCGAACTGTGCAATGTGGAAACCAGCACTGTTGGCAGACCAGCCGCCGCTGTTTGCGCCCAGTAAAAGTCCTTATGGTCCTTGGGGTCGTTAAACCATTTCACCTTATGTTCGGAAAATGGTTTGCCGCTGTTGATGCTTGCCCAGGTCTGGGTGGGATAAAGCAATTCTTCGGGCAGGTCATTTGCTTCGGTCAGACAGTAACGCCCGGAATTAACGATAGCCGCCAGGTTACTCTCAGGGTTTTGTTTTGCGTAGGCCTCAACAACCTCAAAGGGGACTTCGCTGATTTCCAGTACAATTAATTTGCTCATGCCGGTATTTTGTTGGTGTTATTTGCGTAAGTTTTATTGTTAAATTTCCGGGTCGCATCTATAAGCGTGTCGTCTTTATAATCATTAAAATCGTTGTAATTGTAATAATAACGCCGCTGGAATGAAGTAAAATCAAAATCACTCAGCAGGCGATGCAATTTGTTCTTTACTGTGCCTCTGGAGACAAAAAACTGATTTCTAATCAGCGGGATTTTTTTATAAAGCCGTTTGACTTCGGCAAACTCGCCGGTATCAATTTCAAACGGGTGCATATAAAAAACGCCGCTATTTTCCTCATTGAACTGTTTTGTAAAATATTTAGTGACTGCATAGGGCGCCAGTCTGAAATAACCGCCGCCAAAGAATGGCAATTTGTATTTGCCGACGTTGATATAGCTCAGGTAGTGTTCATTGATGCCGTATTTATGAAAAACGTCCAGCGGATATTTTCTTTCAATGCCGTATTTGATGACTTTCATCGGAAACAGGGAAGAATCATATTTCAGGCCATTCTCGGCCAGCGCCGCGCAATACCATTCGAACATGTTTTCACGGATCGAGAAATTGGGCGCGCGATAGCCGATGACTTTTTTACCGGTCACATCCTCTAGGGTTTTAACTGATCGTTGCACATCATCGTTCACCTCTTCCGGTGACATGGTGTACAGATTGATGTGATTGCAGCCATGGGAGCCGACTTCGTGGCCGGCATCCACGATTTTGCGAATCAGCTCCGGATGTTTTTCTGCGACATTCGCCAGTACAAAAAAAGTCGCCTGATGGCCATATTGCGCCAGCAAGTCAAGAATTTGCGAAGTGTTATCGTAGACCCGGTTTGATACAGGGTTTGATCGGTCAAGTACAGACTGCGCCCAGTCTTCGACGTCAATGGAGAAAATCATTTTTAGAATCCTGAAAAATTAATTATTTTTGTTATGTCTATTTTAACAAATTAATCCCGAAAATGTATGTACTGGCAGATAAGGGGTTGAAATTGCGTGATAGCAGAAGAAAATACTATTGAAAAAAGAATCTACTTATCGTGTTCTTTAACTGTTCAGAATGCTTCTGTTTGCGGCAGTTCAAGGCGAAAGTATCCAGTATATCAATATACATGAGCACTTTTAATGTAAATGTAGAAATGACGCAAATAAGGAGGGCATGCTGAGTAATTACGAATGAAATGTGTATTTATCCTACTTTCTGGCTGATATAGTTCTTGATATTGCTTTGAATTTCAAGCAGATTGAACAAATACACCACAATAAAATAGCTAA
>JANTHA010000020.1 GCA_024762625.1 Thiotrichaceae bacterium | reverse complement strand
AATCAATCTTTCTGGACACCAATATCATTCTGGATTTCCTGGATTCGCAACGACAGAATCATAATCTTTCAAGACGCTTGCTAACAAAAATTATTGAAGATGAATATCGCATTTTCATAAGTGAAGACATGCTTTCAACCATTTTTTATATCATAAAAAACAAGCAGGCTGCTCTCGAATTTTTCAAACTGATCCTGACTGAATGGGAAGTCATCCCATTTGGCAAGGAAACAATTACGGAAGCAATAGCGCTTAGCCTTCAAAACGCCGGACAGGATTTTGAAGATACACTGCAATGTCTATGCGCCAGGAACGCGGGTTGTGAGTTATTGATCAGTCGCGATAATCATTTTGTGGATTGCGGCATACAGGTTCTTGACGCCAAGACCTTTCTTGATCAAGTCAATTCATGAATTCAACCGTGGCACCGCCGCAATCAGCTTTTGCGTGTACGGGTTTTGTGGATTGCCGCAGACATCGCTGGTAAGCCCCTGTTCGACCACCTTGCCGCTTTTCATCACGATGGTTTCGTCGCTCAGGTACTCTACCACGGCGATGTTGTGGGTAATGAACAGCAAGGTCAGGTCGCGCTGTTCGCGGATTTCGAGTAACAGCTGCAACACTTCGGCCTGCACCGACACATCCAGCGCGCTGGTGATTTCATCGCAGACGATGAATTCAGGGTTCACAGCCAGCGCCCTCGCCAGGCCAATGCGTTGACGTTGCCCACCGGAAAACTCATGCGGGTAGCGCCATAAAAAATCGCGCTTCAGTTGCACCGCTTCGAGCACTTCGGCGGCCAGTTCCAGGCGTTCTTCATCATCCTTGCCGATGCCATGCACCTGCATGGGTTCGGTAAGCGTCTTGGCGATCAGCAAACGCGGGTTAAGTGAGGACTGCGGATCCTGAAAAGCAATTTGCATCTTGCGCCGCCAGGGTTTGAGCTCCTTGCTGGACAAGCCGACAAGTTCTTCGCCATCAATGGTAACGCTGCCGGCCGTGGGTTTCTGCAACTGCAAAATGGCGCGTCCCAGCGTAGTCTTACCGCTACCGGATTCGCCAACCAACGCGACAATTTTGCCTTTATGAATATCTATTGTGACGTCATCAACGGCGCGCACATAATCTACCACCCGTTGTAAAATACCTTTTCTTATGGGAAAAAACACATCAAGCCTAGCGGTTTTTACTAGCGCCTCATTGTTCTTTTTATTTTCTCCTGTCGTTTCCAACTTGCTTTTATCGCGCCTGGGCAGATTTTCAGGCACCGCCGCAAGCAACTTCTGGCTGTATGCATGGCTTGGATGTTTTAGCACCTGTCTGGTCTCGCCCACTTCGACCAGTTTGCCTTTTTTCATTACGCCGACTTTATCGGCAATCTGGGCCACCACGCCAAAATCATGGGTTATAAACAGCACGCTCATGCGTTTGCGTTGCTGTAGCGCCTTGATTAATTTGAGGACCTCAGCCTGCACGGTTACATCCAGCGCCGTGGTTGGCTCATCTGCGATCAGCAAATCCGGTTCGCAGGCAAGCGCCATCGCAATCATGATGCGTTGCCGCTGGCCGCCGGATAATTCATGCGGGTAATTATTAAAGCGGCTCGCCGCGTTATTAATCTGCACTTCTTCCATTGCCGCCAATGCACGCTGTCTGGCGATCTCATCAGACAGGCCCGGATTGTGCAATAACAAGGCTTCCATGATCTGTTCCCCCACCCGGAACACCGGGTTAAGCGAAGTCATCGGTTCCTGGAAAATCATTGCAATGCGCGAACCGCGAATATCACACAAGGCGTTTTCATCCAGTTTGAGCATATCCACCTGCTGCGTACTCGCCTGTTTACGCCAGTCAAACAGGATTTTACCTCCGGGATGACTACTGATTCTGGCTGGCAACAACTGGATAATCGACAACGCCAGGATCGACTTTCCGCTGCCTGATTCGCCCACCAGGCAAAAGGTCTCGCCCTTCTCAATGGAAAAGCTGACATCGTCAACAGCCTTGACTGTGTTTCCACCGGACTGAAGCCAGGTTTTCAGATGTTGAACTTGCAATAAACTCATGTCATTACCATCTGGACTCGAGACGATTTTCTTGTTTCACCATGAAGAACCTGAAGAATAAACCGCTGCAATTTTAATATGATAGAAATCAATTACTATGCCTTATCCAGTTGCGGGTCAATCGCATCGCGCAGTGCTTCGCCCATGAGGTTGTAGGCAAATACGGTCATGAAGATTGCGCCACCGGGAAATACCGCCATCCACCAGTTGAACATGGAGGATTTAACCGCCTGGTTGAGCATTTGTCCCCAGGATGGCGAATCGACCAGGCCCAGGCCCAAAAAGCTCAAGGTGGCTTCGGCGAGGATCGCCGAGGCGACGCCGAAACTGGCCGCCACCAGCAGCGGCGCAACGCCATTGGGCAGCATATGGCGAAACAATATGGAGCGCAACGGCAAACCGCTTGCGATGGTTGCTTGTACAAAATCCTGTTTTCGCAAGCGCAAAAATTCGGCGCGGATATAACGGGCATAACCTGACCAGCTGGTGAGCCCGATAATGATCATCATGATGTAAATGCTGCGGCCAAAAAACGCCACGAAAGTCAGTAACAAAAACAAGGTCGGGATGGATTCAAAAATCTCCACCAGGCGCATGCCAAGTATATCGACAATACCGGAAAAATAGCCCATCAGGCCGCCCAGGATCACGCCAATCACCATCGCGATGCCGGTCGCAAGAAACCCGATGCCGAGCGCAATTCGCGAGGCGTGAATCATGCGGCTTAGCACATCCCCGCCGTTTTCTTCGGTGCCCATCCAGTGAATATGCTGTTTATCCACTAGCGGCGCTTGCAGCGGCAAACTACGCACATCGCGCAGATAATCCCTGGGCGCATAGGGCACGGGCGGCATGAGATACCAGTCGTAGTTTTTCAGTTGGTGACGAAAATCTTCATAAACAATATTCTGTTGCTCCACAACAAACTGTTTGCTAACGATGGTGACGCCGACAATCGCCATCAAAAACACCAGCAATAATGTTTTTAAGGACTGCCGCAAGGGCGTCAGAAGCAGGACGATGAAAATAAAAAAGGCAGCCAGCACCACAATATCCTCAACATTAAGGTAGCGCAACACCGGCGCTTGTAAATGGCCATCCTGACTTGCAAGCAAGGGCATGCTGTTTGCAAGAAACGGAGAAAATACCGCCAGAATCAGCAACAAGCCCACCCAGGCAAGACCAATTTTAGCTCCCCAGCCGGAGAATGTCTGTTGCATCACACGACGCAAAAAACCCGATGATCTGGCTTTTTTCAAGGCGGCGCTATTCATGGTTTTATTCATAGGACACCCTTGGATCAACCAGGGTATAAAGGAAATCGGTAATCAGATACCCCACCAGGGTTAACAAACCGCTGATCAGCGTAATCGACAACATCAGTTCGCGGTCGCGCCCCTTGACCGCATCAATCGCCAGTTTACCCATGCCGTCAATGCTGAAAATGGATTCGACAATGATGGAGCCCGCGAGCAGACCTGGCAACAAACCAGCCGACACAGTAATCAACGGCATCAGACTATTTCGAAAAACATGACGCCATAGCACATCCTTTTCGGGTACGCCCTTGGCGCGGGCGGTGCGCGCATAATCGGCCTGCAGATTTTCCAGAATCGACGTTCGAGTCAGTTTCGCCATAAACGCAAAACTACCATAGGAGAGCGCAACCACCGGTAAAATCAAATGCCAGATGCGATCCAGCAGAAAACCGCGAATCAACGGTTCATCAATGGTATTGAGCGACAACAGAAACCCCAGCCCTAAACCGATCAATGCAAGACCGCCCACGCGGAACGCCAGAAAATCAGTCCAGGCAAACGCTGCGAGCAAAACTGCGCCAAGCAAAGTCAACAGGAAACGACCGATCAGCAACGGCTCCGGGTGGGCGCTCGCCATCCACCATCCAAGCGCCGCGCCAAGCGCGGCGGCAACCAGCGCGCGCGCTAAACGCTGACGCCAGCGCGCCAGTGCAATCATGACAAACATGCCAAACAGCACGCCGGCAAACAGTTTGGCGACCGATAAAAAAGAAAGCCCCGTCGGTAAAAACGGCATATCCAGCGCTTCCCGCTCACTCAACCCTGCAGTCGGAAACCATAACCAATGCTGTGTATTGGCAAAAAAACCGATCATCAGAACACCCGCCAGCATGGTGGGAATCGACCATAAGGCCAGCATGGAAATACTGGAAGCCACATCAAAGCGTCCGCCACGGTCAGTCGCCGCCTTGACGCCAATCATGATTGAAATAATATAAACCAGTGGAATACTAACCAGATTGAGCAACAGCGTAATCGGCAAACGCTCCCTGATCAGATCGGATACCGGGCGCCCATAGTTGAAACTCTGACCCAGATCCGAACCCTTGCTAAACGAAAATTCGCCAAAGTCGCCATTCTCGTCCAGTTTGAAGCCAATCGGCGAAACATTATTGAGCCAGCGCAAATACTGCACCGGTGCGGGATCATCCAGGCCGTAACGCTTGTTGTAGTAGTCCTCCAGCGCCTTGCGCTCCGCCGGCTTCATGTCCATGCCGTGCGCCAGCGTTTGTGCGGTAATGCCGCCCGGCGAGGCTGCCATCACCGCAAACACCAGCACTGTAATTCCGAGTAGGGTGGGAATCATCAGCAAAATCCGACGTATCAGATAATTAATCATGGATAAGCGATCCGCCTACTTGCCATATTTTTGCAATGGTTTGGGTACATATTGCTCAATCGGCAAGCGACCGCGGTTCAAACCCAGTTTGGTGAGCTTGAGGTTTTTGATGCGCTTGTCAATAAAGGCCAGCGTCTTGCGACGAAACAGGAAGGTATAGGGCTGATCCTCATACATGATGCGCTCCGCCTGACGCCATAAAGGCATGCGCTTTGCCGGGTCAACCGTGCTGCGCGCTTCATCAATCAACTTATCCAGCGCCGGATTCTTGTAATTGATGAAGTTATCGCCATTGGTTTTAGCCTGCGAACCATGGAACATCTGGAAAATATCGGTCTCGATGCCACTGGTCCAGGCCAGCGTAATCACTTCAAAGTCCTTCTTATTAAGCATTTCCAGCATCACCGGCCATTCCTGCGGATTGGGGATCAGTTTGACGCCCGCCCTGGCGTACAGATCCTTGAGCAACAGCACCATGCGTTTGGTATCTTCATTATCCTGGAAATAGGTCAGCTTGAATTCAAATGGATTGCCCTTCTCGTCCTCGATAACGCCATCGCCATCCCGGTCTTCATAACCCACTTCCTTCAGCAAGTCCTTGGCTTTTTGCAGATTATATTCGCGCGGCTTGAGGCTTTTATCGTGTTGCTCACTGCGCGGGCTAAACGGGCTAATCGCAATCTCGGCATAGCCCAGATAAATGTCTTCGCCAATGCGCTTGCGATCAGTCAGGTACGTCATCGCCTGGCGTACGCGCTTGTCCGCAAAAATAGTCGGCTTGCCTTTTCTTTCTTCATTCCAGCCAAGATAGGAATAACTGGCGACCGGGTTCATGTACTCAAAGTTCCAGCTTTTTTCCATGATCTGCTTGTCCTTCTTGAGCTTTTCATACTCAACCGGGCGCGCGCCATAGGCGTCGATATCGCCATTGCGATAAGTCGTCAGACGCGCGCTCGCGTTCTGGATGACGCGCCACAGGATGCGGTCAAAGGAAGGTTGCACATCGCCCCAGTAACGCGGATTGCGCACCAGTTCAACATTGCCCTGATCCGGCGTCCAGCCTTTTGGATCAGCCAGCATATACGGACCAGATCCCAGCAACAGGCCCTTGGATTCATTAAACTCATTGGGCTTTTCAAGGTATTCCGAATAAAAATGCTCAGGCAGAATCTCCATGGTTCCCGCCAGTTCCAGCGCCTCGAAATAAGGCTCTTTATAGGTAAACACCACTTCGTAGGGACCGTTGGCTCGAACGCTTTTTATTTTCTCATAATAAGCGCGCTGACGCGGCGCCTGTATTTTCTCGTTCATCATGAAGTTGTAGGTAAAAACCAGGTCCGAACTATCCAGCGGTTCGCCATCCGAGAAAAAAACATCGTCGCGCAACCTGAAAGTAATCACCAGACCATCGTCGCTAATCGTCCAGTCGCGCGCAATCAGACCGGTCCATTCCAGCGTATCCGGATCGCGGGTCATCAGTGTTTCCAGTATATAACTTTGCACATTGCTGGCGTCCGCATCGGTGGATACCAGCGGCGTGATCGTTTTCAGATTGCTGCCTAGCGCACTAACGCTCCAGTCCCCCTGCGCATAATCCGGCTGCTGTGTGGCTTCCCAGGCGCGTTTAAAGGCGCGCGACACGCTCTTGCCTGCATCTCCTTTTTTTGCCGAAGCTGTGCTGGCGACTGTCGCCTTCCCCGCCGCCTGTAAATCCAGTTGGGCCAGTTTTCTCTGCATGGCGCTTATCGAACCGCGTAGCTGGCTCATATCCTTGCCCTGCGCCGACAAAGCGTGCTCCATCGAAGACAGCTTTTGCCATTGTCGATCCACCTGATACATCGCCAGGATGATCAATATAATGATCAGAAACAACAAGCCCAGTTGGAAAAAGTCTTTTCCGCTTAATGATTTTTTCATAGATTATTCTATAAAGTGTTATCTGTTTTTATGAAACCCGGATTCTAGCAACTTTTGCATTAAAGCGCAGAAAGATCTTCAAAAAACAATGGGATAAATTTATCCATGTTATTAGTGCTGGCTTGCACAAGCAGTCGATTATTTTCGTTTATGCGCACAAATCTTGCCGACAAAACAATACAAGAGGAAAAATAAAGCATAAAGTGCTAGTATAACCAAGGTTAATCTTGGCTTAGACGTTATATCTATCAAAATATTTTATTTATGCACCCACTATTAATAGAAAAGCAAGACGCCATTATTCAATTATGCAGGCAACATCATGTTCGAAAGCTTGAAGTTTTTGGTTCTATTGTGCGACATGATTTTGACACCCAAAAAAGTGACATTGATTTTCTGGTTGAGTTTAATAAGGATGCGACAAGTCATTATGCTGACAACTATTTTGCCTTTCTCAATGCTTTACAAAGTTTGCTTGATACGCCGGTAGATTTAATTGTTATTTCCTCGCTTAAAAACCCCTATTTTCTAGAAAGCATCGCAACAGACAGACATTTTTTATATGCAGCTTAAAAGTAAAAAATACCTTTACGATATTACAGTTGCATCAGAAAAAGTAGCCAAGTTTATTGATGGTAAAGACTGGGATAACTATTCAAGCGATGATTTATTACGTTCAGGGGTTGAAAGACAGTTTGAAATCATAGGGGAAGCACTGAACCAACTGTCTAAAATTGATCAAACAACAATTACTCAAATAACAAACTACCAACAAATAATCTCATTCAGAAATATTTTGATTCATGGCTATGCCGATATTGATAATTTCCTTGTATGGAGCATAGCAACTACCAAATTATCGCAATTAAGAAAGGATGTAACGTACTTGCTCGAAGATAGCTAAAACACAATGTTCGCATCATAAACACATTGCTTTATCTGTACCAGGTATTAATAAAATATTGCAACATTAAAACAATGTAATAAAGTTAATAATTTTTCGTGACAGGATTTCATCATTCCTCCGAAGGAGTCCCTATCTCCCGCCGCTCTGTTTCATTCTGCAAGCTCTCTTTAATCGCCAAATCAAGCTCGGGATATAACTCATCAATATCCTTGATTTCCGCCAGGGTTGGCATGTCGTCCAGCGATTTCAGGTTAAAATAATCCAGAAACTGGCGCGTGGTGCCAAGCAATGATGGATGTCCAGGCACTTCCTTGTGGCCTACGATGCGAATCCATTCGCGTTCCTGCAAAGTTTTGATGATATGGGAACTGACAGCCACGCCGCGTATGTCTTCAATTTCGGCGCGGGTGATTGGTTGACGATAGACAATCAGCGCCAGCGTTTCTAGCAAGGCGCGTGAATATTTGACGGGTTTTTCATCCCAGTGGCGGGTCACCCATTGGCGGTATTCGGCGCGTGTTTGAAAACGAAACCCTCTGGCGGTTTCGACTAGTTCGTAGCCCCGGGTTTCACAATCCTGCTGCAGTTTTGCCAGCGCCTTTTTGACATCGTCACGGTTTACCAGGTCTTCTGGTTCAAAAAATCCCAATAGTTTTTCAAGCGATAGTGATTTTTCCGCGCTGAGCAAAATTGCTTCGACTATGTTGTGTAATGTGTCCTGCTGCATCAGATGTGCTCCTCATCATTCACAAATTCAACAATTTCATCGCCTGCAGCGCCCACCGGCTTGAGATAAATCGGCGCAAACGCCTCTGATTGCACCATGTCAACAACCTTCAGCTTGAGCAATTCTAGCACCGCCATCAATGTAACGACAACGCCAAGACGGCCTTCCTTGAGACTGAAGAGATCGTGAAATTCAACAAATTTATCGCCATCAAGCCGGGATAACACATGGGTCATTTTCTCGCGAATGGAGATTTCTTCGCGCTCGATTTCGTGATGCTTTTGCATATCAACACGTTTCAGTATGCCCTGGAACGCCAGTAATAACTCGCGCATTGACACATCCGGTTCAGGCTTTTCCTTGTCGGCTCGCTGCACTTCCACGCTGGAAGGAAACTGGTCGCGACCCAGATGCGGCATTTCGTTTATCTCTGTAGCGGCCTGTTTGAAACGTTCATATTCCTGCAAGCGGCGCACCAGCTCGGCGCGCGGGTCTTCTTCATCTTCTATTTCTTCATGGCGCGGCAGCAACATGCGCGATTTGATTTCAGCGAGCATCGCCGCCATTACCAGGTATTCCGCCGCCAGATCAAGATTGCTGTAGCGCATGATCTCGACATAATCCATGTACTGGTCAGTGATTTCAGCAATCGGGATATCCAGTATATCCAGATTCTGCCGCCGGATCAGATACAGCAACAAATCGAGCGGTCCTTCAAATGTTTCGAGAAACACTTCGAGCGCATCCGGTGGAATATACAAATCTTCGGGCGGCGAGGAAATCGCTTCGCCCTGGACGATGGCGAAAGGGAGTTCGCCCTGACGTGGCAGCGTGTGATGTTCTTCGCTATTACTCATATATCAATCATATATCAATCATAGATAAACACTGTCTGTTAAACGCGAAGCTCACTAAACTAAACAAAACGCATTGCCTCCACCACATCATCCAGTGTTTCGCGCGCTACTTCCCTGGCGGCTTCGCTGCCTTCATCAATTATGTTTCTGACTGCGCCCCGATCATTCTCAAAGTCTCTGGCGCGTTTGCGGATGGGCTCCATCTCCGCCTGGATTGCGTCAATCAAGGGTTTTTTACAATCCAGGCAGCCGAATGAAGCATTACGACAACCTTCATTGACCCACTGTAGCGTTTTGTCATCCGAATACACTTTATGCAATTCGAAAACGGGACAGTTTTCCGGATCGCCAGGATCTGTCAGGCGCACCCGCGCCGGATCGGTGGGCATGGTGCGGATTTTTTTATCCAGCGCATCCGGGTCTTCGCGCAAGTCGATGGTATTGCCATACGATTTGGACATTTTCTGTCCATCCAGCCCCGGCATTTTAGACGCCTTGGTCAGTTTGGCTTCGGGCTCCGGCAGGATGATTTTACCCATGCCTTCCAGATAGCCCAGCAGGCGTTCACGGTCGCCCAGCGAAATATTTTGCTGCGATTCCAGCAGCGCCTGGCCTACTTCCAGCGCCTCATCATCGCCCTGCTCCTGATAACGCTTGCGCAAATTACGATACAGTTTGGCGTTCTTTTTACCCATTTTGGCAATGGCGGCTTCAGCGCGTTGTTCAAAATCGGGTTCGCGCCCATAGAGATGATTAAAACGGCGCGCCACTTCACGGGTCAGTTCGATATGCGCAACCTGATCTTCGCCGACCGGCACCATGTCGGCCTTGTAAAGCAGAATATCTGCCGATTGCAACAGGGGATAACCCAGGAATCCATAGGTCGCCAGGTCTTTCTCACGCAATTTTTCCTGCTGATCCTTATAGGTCGGAACGCGCTCCAGCCAGCTTAACGGCGTAATCATGGACAGCAGTAAATGTAATTCAGCGTGCTCGGGAACCTGGGATTGTAAAAAAATAGTCGCCGAGCTCGGGCTGATGCCTGCCGCCAGCCAGTCGATCACCATATCTTCGACGTGTTTTCCGGTGTCGCCGGGATCTTCATAATGCGTGGTGAGCGCATGCCAGTCCGCTACAAAGAAAAAACATTCATAGTTAAGCTGCATCTCCACCCAGTTTTTAAGTACGCCGTGGTAATGCCCTAAATGAAGTTTGCCGGTGGGGCGCATGCCCGATACGACACGCTGGTTCTGTGGGAGGTTTGTCGCCATAGTAAGATTCGTATATTAAAATTTATTTAAACCTGAATCCGTGACTACAATGCGGATAACAGGGGGTAAGATATTGGTTTAGCACGGGTTTTAAAAAATCTTAGCTTCACCCGTAGGTTAAGCGGGCATTTTTTAAAACCCGTGATGAATCAATAGCTTATTCACTGTGCCGTAGTGAAGTCACTGATTCAGGTTAAAGCCAAAGGCACTCAGAAAAAAGTTAATGACTGGAGTAAGCACCACATTAAACACGCCCAGATAGAGCAGCCCAACCACAATAAAAAAGCCATAAGGCTCTACCCTGTCGAGCATATCAGAAACCGTGGGGGGTGCAAAACCGGCCAGCACCCTGCCGCCATCCAGCGGAGGAATCGGCAGCAGGTTAAACACGAACAATACCAGATTGATTAACACGCCAGCCTTGCCCATCTCCATGACGCCCAGGCCCACAGGAGTATCACCGAAAAAGGATGCGCCGAACTTGAGCACAAACACCCAGAATATCGCCATCAACAGATTAGACAGCGGCCCTGCAACCGCGACAATCGCCATATCCTTACGCGGCTCCTTGAGGTTATTAACATTGATCGGCACCGGTTTTGCCCAGCCAAACACAAAGCCGGTTTGCAGCATCACCAGAACCAACGGCACCACAATGGTGCCAATCGGGTCAATATGCTTGAGTGGATTTACGGTTAGCCGGCCCAGCATTTTGGCGGTGCTATCGCCCAGCTTGTTCGCCACCCAGCCATGCGCGACCTCATGAAGCGTTATCGCAAACAAAACGGGAATCGCCCAGACGGCAATCGTGTAAATTATGTTTTCTATATTCATTTAAGCTGCTGTTTATTGTTTAATAGTTATAGTTTGATTGTATTGGTTGTCAATTAAAGAAGAAGTTAATGATGCTAAATATTGCTAATGCTGCATCAACCAGTCAACGCTACCCAGCCCCTGCCTTAAAATCTGGGGCTGATCCGAAGTCAAATCAACCACGGTTGTTGGCTCATGTCCACAATAGCCGCCATCAATAATCAGATCGACCACATTTTCCAGTTTCAGACGTATTTTGTAGGGGTCTGTCATCGGATATTCCGCGCCGGGTAAAATCAAAGTGCTCGACATTAAAGGCTGCCCCAGCTCTTCCAGCAAGGCATGCGTTACATTATGCTCGGGCACGCGCAATCCAATCGTTTTGCGTTTAGGATTAAGCAATCGCTTGGGCACTTCGCGAGTCGCCTTCAAAATAAAGGTATAAGGTCCCGGCGTCAGTGTTTTTAACAAACGGTAATTGATGTTATCCACTACAGCGTATTTGGAAATTTCCGACAAGTCATTACAGACCAGGGTAAAATTGTGATTTTTATCCAGTTGCCTGATCAAACGAATTCTCTCCATCGCTTTTTTATCGCCCAGATGACAGCCGATTGCATAACTTGAATCGGTTGGATAAATGATTACGCCGCCCTGATTGATAATATCAACCGCCTGCCTGATCAAACGTTTTTGCGGGTTTTCAGGATGTATTTCAAAATATTGGCTCATATCGCTTTAATCTAGTATTACTTTGCCTCATTTCACCTTATTTCTCTCAATTTCCCACAATTCCAGCGCATTGACGCCTTTTAATTATTCCGGAAAATATTGAACTGGTTTATGCCTGGCTTACAAGGTAAAATGCGCCATTCTATCACTACCAGTGGCCTTGGGACATCATAATAACAATGAAGTTTTTGTTTGACTTTTTTCCAATCGTCTTATTTTTTATAGCCTATAAATTTTTTGGCGATTTACCACCCCAGCTGATTGAGGCCGCCAACAGCCTGCCGTTTGTTTCAATCAGTCAAAGCGAGCCCAAAGACGCCATCTATTTCGCAACGATGGTTATCATTATTGCGACTCTGTTTCAAAATATTGGCCATTGGCTGGTTTATAAAAAACTGGAAAAAATGCACCTGATTTCGCTCGGCATCCTGCTTATTTTCGGCAGCATGACGCTGGGTCTTAAAGATCCATTATTCATTAAATGGAAAGTCAGTATTTTTAACTGGGTGTTTGCGCTGGTTATTATCGGTAGCCAGTTTATCGGCGACAAACCACTCATAGAACGCATGATGTCTCACGCCATTGATGTCCCCGATATTATCTGGAAACGCATCAATATCAGCTGGGGAATATTTTTTGTCTTTGTGGGACTTGTAAATATTTATGTCGCCTATACTTATAGTGAAGAAACCTGGGTGGATTTCAAGCTCTTTGGCATGCTTGGATTAACCATTGTGTTCATGATTGCACAGGGTATTTATCTGGCAAAACATGCAACGCCCATTGAAGAAACTGAAGAAAAAGCTAAAGAATAAGCGCAAACAATAACCGCTTAAATTTAAAAAAACCGGGAGAAACCTTGCTTTACGCCATCATCGCAGAGGATGTCAAAGACAGCCTTGAAAAACGTCTTGCGGCGCGACCAGACCATGTTGCCCGATTACAGCAACTCAAACAGCAGGGACGCTTGATTCTCGCTGGCCCTCACCCCGCGATAGACAGCGAAGACCCCGGAACTAATGGTTTTAGCGGTAGTCTGATCGTTGCGGAATTTGACTCGCTAGAATCCGCAAAAACATGGGCGCAGGATGATCCTTACATTCAGGCTGGCGTCTATGCTAATGTAACAGTAAAACCATTTAATAAAGTATTGCCATAAATTATAATTTTCAAAAAACACACACACTAAACACAAAGGAATCGACAATGAATTTCAAGAAAAAAACGCTACTCACTTCCTCACTGCTTAGCCTGGCAATCGCCAGCAGCGCACTGATTGCGAAAGAGGAGGCGCCGCAAGCTAATTCTGCGCCGCAAGCTAATTCTGCACCGCAAGCCAACTCAGCGCCACAAGCTGCGACGGCAAAGGCAGCCGAGACAGCAGGCGCAACAGCATCCGGGGATACGGTAGTCGCCACGGTAAACGGCGACAAAATCATGAAAAGCACCCTGGATGGCTATTTGAGCATGTTAAAACGATCAGGTAGAAGCGACCCGCAAGCAGCGCTTGATGATCTCGTTGCAACCGAAATTGCGCTCCAGGAAGCCAAAAAATCCGACATCCTGAAACGGCCCGATGTTCAAAAACAAATCGCTGATTTTAAACGTAATGTATTATTGACAACCTGGACCAAGGAAAAAGTCGGCGAATTCAAAATCAGCGACGATGAGATCAAAAAGGCCTACGACGAGCGCGTCGCCAAACTGGCCAGCAAAGAATATAACGCCCGCCACATCCTGTTAAAAACAGAGGACGAGGCAAAAGCAGTCATCAAAGAACTTGAAGGCGGCGCTGATTTTGCAAAACTGGCCAAAGAAAAATCTACCGGACCATCCGCATCAAACGGCGGCTCGCTCGGCTGGTTCAAGGCGCAAACCATGGTGCCGGCATTCGCCAATGCGGTAAAGGCCATGAAAAAAGGCGAAATCTCCAAAGAACCCGTAAAAACTCAATTTGGTTATCATGTGATCAAGGTCGAGGATGTGCGCGACGCCAAACTACCTACGATGGAATCACTGAAACCACAACTGGAACGCATGCTGGCGCAAAAGAAAATGCTAGCCTACATGGAAGAGCTTAAGAAAACCGCCGATATTAAAATCATGCTGCCTGAACAAAAAAAGCAAGAGCCAGCCAAAACCGGCGAGCAAGAGAAATAAATTAGTCCGTCACTTTCCCGATCCTGCAGGGATCGGGAAAAGACAAATCTCCATGCTGGCAAGTCAGGGAGAAACAACATTAACTGGTGAGCTATGAAACCCGAATGGAAAAAATTTCTGATAGATTGCGGCGCCGAGTTTGAAGACAACGGCAATGGCGAGCACCTGGTCTCTTTTGGCAACCCGGAACTGGAAAGACGCATCCCGCCACAGGGCGCGGTGCTATCCAACCTGTCTGACCGAGGCCTTATTGAAATTCACGGCGAAGACGCAGAAACATTCCTGCAAAACCAGCTTACCAACGATATCCGCAAGGTAAGCGAACAAACACACCAGCCCAGCGCATGGTGCAACCCCAAAGGCCGCATCATCGCCAACTTTCGTATTTTCAAACGCGGCGATAGCTATTTTCTTGCCGTAGCCGAAGATTTACTAGAGCATGTGATTAAAAAACTGCGCATGTATGTAATGATGTCCAAGGTAACCATTGAAGATGCAACCGAATCGCTGATTCACTTTGGTTTTGCGG
>JANTHA010000019.1 GCA_024762625.1 Thiotrichaceae bacterium | reverse complement strand
CCGGGCGTTAATCCCGCAGCTTTACAACAGTTTTTTGATCAGAATTCAGGCACCATTCTCGGCGTATTTAATATGTTCTCTGGCGGCGCTTTACAGCGTTTGAGTATTTTTGCACTGGGTATCATGCCATATATATCTGCTTCTATTATCGTGCAGCTTATGACTCATGTTATTCCATCTTTGCAGCAATTGAAAAAAGAAGGAGAAGCAGGAAAGCGTAAAATAACGCAATATACCCGTTATGGTACAGTTGCTCTTGCGCTTTTTCAAAGTATCGGTATTGCGATAGCTTTGGGTGGACAGGATCTGGGCGGCGGTCAAACTATTGCGTTAAACCCTGGAACGAGTTTTATCATCACCACGGTTGTTTCTTTGGTGACGGGCACGCTTTTCCTTATGTGGCTTGGCGAACAGATTACAGAACGCGGCATTGGCAATGGCATCTCGTTAATTATATTTGCAGGTATTGTTGCAGGACTTCCTGCAGCAATAGGCGGTACGCTGGAACTGGCGCGTAATGGCGAATTATCGCCTGCGTTTGTCATCATCTTGCTTGCGATGGCGGTTCTTGTAACTGCATTTATTGTGTTTATTGAACGTGGGCAAAGACGTATTACTGTTAATTATGCAAATAGGCAGCAAGGACGTAAAATGGCGATGGGTCAATCCAGTCATTTGCCTTTGAAACTGAATATGGCGGGCGTTATACCTCCCATCTTTGCATCAAGCATTATTCTTTTTCCGTCCACATTTGGTAAATGGATATCAGAAGCGAAAGGCATGGAATGGCTGCAGGATATTGTGACCATGATTCAGCCGGGACAACCCCTGTATGTGCTTCTGTATGCTTTGGCAATTATATTTTTTACTTTCTTTTATACGGCGCTGGTATTTAACTCCAGGGAAACAGCGGATAATCTTAAGAAAGCAGGCGCATTCATACCCGGCATACGGCCAGGTAGAGAGACCGCCAAATATATTGATGGGGTAATGACGCGTTTGACAGCGGTTGGCGCCATCTACATTACGTTGGTTTGTTTGTTGCCCGAGTTTTTGATTCTGGGTTGGAATGTCCCATTTTATTTTGGCGGCACTTCTTTGTTAATTATTGTTGTTGTTGTCATGGATTTTCTGGCGCAAGTACAATCACATATGATGTCTCACCAGTATGAAGGTTTGATGAAAAAAGCAAACTTCAAGGCAGGCGGGAAGAAAGGGAAGAAAAAATAAGGTTCTTCTTGATTAGAGAAAGAGTCTCTTTAAATTTATATTCTTTTGAGGTTTAGACATGAAGGTTCGTGCTTCTGTAAAAAAAATGTGTCGTAACTGCCGCATTATCAAACGAAAGGGTGTGGTGCGAGTTATTTGTACAGACCCGCGTCATAAACAACGTCAGGGTTAGTTCTATTTTTAAGTAAAAACTTAATTCGAACTTACGCTATTTTTTATTAATTTTTATTGATTAACCAAGGTTAATCGGGTATCTTTGCCCGCTTTTCCAAAGTAGTCTGGAGAATTTTGATGGCTCGTATCGCGGGTATTAATATTCCTGTCAACAAACATGCGGTAATCGCGCTTACATCCATTTACGGAATAGGTCGTTCGCGCGCCAAACAGGTTTGTACAGAAGCTAAAGTAGCGCCTGATGCTAAAATCAGCGCGCTTTCCGAAGATGAGATTGAACGCATTCGTAAAGAAATTGGCAAGTTTGTTGTTGAAGGTGATTTGCGACGCGAAGTCTCCATGAATATCAAGAGCTTGATGGATCTTGGCTGTTATCGCGGCATCCGTCATCGTCGTGGTCTGCCCTTGCGGGGACAGCGCACCAAGACCAATGCTCGTACGCGAAAAGGCCCAAGAAAGCCAATTCGTAAGTAATTTTATAATTATCATTATTCTGATACACAGAATACTGATATGACAAGATGGATAATTAGAGATGGCAACAGCCCCTAAAGCACGAAAGAAAATTAAAAGATCGGTTAGCGACGGAATTGCACATATTCATGCTTCCTTCAATAACACGATTATTACCATAACTGATCGACAAGGTAATACTTTGTCGTGGGCGACTGCTGGCGGCTCCGGTTTTCGCGGATCACGTAAAAGCACGCCTTTTGCTGCACAGGTTGCTGCTGAGCGCGCTGGCGAAGCTGCAAAACAGTATGGTTTAAAAAACCTGGATGTTAATGTAAAGGGCCCAGGTCCTGGGCGCGAGTCTGCTGTACGTGCGCTCAACAATATTGGTTATAAGATAACAACCATTGTGGATGTTACTCCGATTCCACATAATGGCTGTCGTCCGCCAAAGAAACGACGCGTATAGTCACAACAATCTGATAGATCAGATCGAATTGTCGTTAGTTAAATAGTTACCAAATTAAGCACCGAGAGAAGTCATGGCCAGATATATAGGACCTAAATGTAAGTTAATGCGACGCGAAGGCACTGACCTTTATTTGAAAGGACGTGGTCGCTCGCTTGAAAATAAGTGTAACCTGGAAAAAATACCGGGAGTTCATGGCGAACGCCGTACCCGACTATCTGATTATGGCATTCAATTGCGCGAAAAGCAGAAAGTTCGCCGCACCTATGGGATCCTTGAAAAACAGTTCCGTAATTACTTTAAAGAAGCGGTTCGCCGTCCAGGTTCAACGGGTGAGAACCTGTTGCAATTACTGGAATGTCGTCTTGATAATGTTGTTTATCGTATGGGTTACGGTACTACGCGTTCCGAATCTAGACAGTTGGTGAGTCATAAGGCGATCATGGTAAACGGAAGCGTGGTTAATATTCCTTCTTATCAGGTTAAGGCTGGCGATATTGTATCAGTACGCGAGAAGGCGAAAAAACAAACGCGCATTCAGGACTCTGTATCAGTTGCTGATCAAGTCGGTTATCCTGAATGGGTAGAAGTAGACACCAAAAAGCTTGAAGGTACTTTCAAGGCTATTCCAGAACGTGATGAATTGCCAGCAGAGATAAATGAGTCTCTAATAGTGGAGCTTTATTCCAAATAAGTTTTACTTTGGCTTTTGGTGGCTAATGGCGTTATCAGGCTGTGTCTTATCAAGTCTGAGATAACCGGAAAGAATTGAGGTATAACCGTGTCACAATCAACAGATTTACTAAAACCCCGCAATATTCAAGTCAAGGACTTGGGTAATTATACATCCAAAATTGTATTGGAGCCGCTTGAGCGTGGTTTTGGTCATACTTTAGGCAATGCGTTACGCAGGATCCTGCTGTCATCTATTCCAGGCTGTGCTGTAACCGAAGTTAAAATTACGGGCGTAGAGCACGAGTACACTGCTATTGATGGCGTTCAGGAAGATGTGGTTGATATACTGCTTAACCTGAAAAAACTGGCTTTTCGTCTGAATACCAAAGATGAGGTCACTCTTGATTTGCGTAAAAAAGGGCCAGGCCTGGTCACTGCTGCTGATATTACTCTGGATCACGATGTCGAAATCGTTGATCCTGATGCGGTCATTGCAACATTGACCACAGATACCGAGCTAGAGATGACCATGACCGTCACAAAGGGTCGCGGTTATCAACCAGCTTCCGTGCGTCGCGGACCAGATTCGCCTGAATTGCCTTTGGGTACGCTGGTGCTTGACGCCAGCTTTAGTCCCATTGTTCGTGTGGCCTATGATGTTGACAGCGCCCGTGTTGAAAATCGCACGGATATGGATAAACTGATAATTGAGCTGCAAACCGATGGTTCGATTGATGCTGAAGAAACCATTAGTGATGCCGCGACTATTCTGCATGAGCAGCTCGCAGTGTTCTTCGATCTGACCATTATTGAACCAGAGCCCGAAGTCGAGCCAGAGCCTGAAATAGATCCAGTATTGCTGCGTCCTGTTGATGATCTTGAATTAACCGTGCGCTCAGCTAATTGTCTGAAGGCCGAGCAGGTTTATTACATTGGTGATCTGGTTCAAAAAACAGAAGTAGAGTTGTTAAAAACTCCAAACCTGGGTAAGAAATCTTTAACAGAAATCAAGGATATCCTTGCCTCACATGGTCTTACATTGGGAGCTCGTCTGGAAAACTGGCCGCCAGCTTCCATTGATAACAAGGATGCGCGAATCGGATAAGCTATCTGATGAGTCAATAACGTCTATTTTAACATCTTGTAACATAATTATTTTTTAAGGTTTTATCATGCGTCATCGTAAAATTGGTCGTCAACTCAGTAGAAATAGTAGTCACCGTAAGGCGACTTTACAGAGTTTATCTAATGCATTGTTCACCTATGGAGCCATTAAAACAACGGTTGCCAAAGCAAAAGAACTGCGTCGCGTGGCCGAGCCGCTGATTACTCGCGCCAAGGAAGACTCGGTTCATAACAGGCGTACAGTTTTTTCACGTTTGCGTAATAAAGAAACGGTTGGCATTCTGTTCAATGAGCTGGGACCGCGTTATAAAGAACGTCCTGGCGGCTACTTAAGGATTATTAAATGTGGTTTCCGAGCTGGTGATAATGCACCAATGGCGTATGTTGAGCTTGTTGACAGGCCTGATGTAGAGGCTGATAGCGCCGCCTGAAAAAACTAATTTTGTAATGTAATTCATAAAAAGCCGGGTTTAACCCGGCTTTTTATTTATTTGTTAGCAGAATTTATCCATTTCTTCCGGCTGGATAGGAAGTATCTTTTCTCCGCAAGCTCTGATTCTGGCGATTTTGTTTTTATGGTCAGTGGCCTGCTTAGTCGTGTACAGGCGAAAATTCATTCCGCACCAGCTTTTTAGTTCGTTTATGCAGTTTTCCAAATCAGGCAGTTCAATATCAGTGACTACCTCGGCATATTCATCACCGGTATCAACCAGTAAATAGCAGATGCTTGCGCCGGATAACAGACAAATGCGGCGCACGGTTTCTTTGTTAGGTGTGGTATTTGCCATTATTTGATGGTTCTGATTGACAGGATGGTGTCAGTCGGTACACTGACTTCCTTTTGAATTTGTTTAAACTCTCATTGCCTGTAAGTATACCCGGATGTCATTAGAAAAAGCTAAAATAGTTACTGCGGAAGAAGCGAAAAAAAGCGCCAAGCTTTTTAATTATGGCAATATTGCTGCCGTGCTTGTACCTTTTCCCCTGTTTATTTTCTGGTTTGGCGCTTCCATGTTTGTTTACGCCATGTATCGACATCATCCCAACCCACGGGTAGGTTATTATACCCAAAAGGCCGCCTATTATTATTATGCGTTGTCGGGCGCATTGGTTCCTGTTCTGACTTTTGCGCCAGGCGATTTTTTTTACAAATACTGGTGGTTGTTATGGGGATTTAGTTTTTTATTATTGGTTCCTTTGTCAATTCGGGAAATAATCCGGATCAACCGTGAGGAATGGCATGATGTTGAAATACCCCGCTGATTCGTGTGTTTATTGACATGGAAGTCTCACTTTATCAGGCGAAACTTAAGTTAAATTAAATAACCCAGGATGATCTAATGAAATTGCGAAATGACTGGAAAATAGCGGAAATCGAAGCGCTTTTCGATATGCCTTTTAATGATCTGATTTATCAGTCTCATACCATCCACAGAGAGAATTTCAATCCAAATGAAGTGCAGGTCAGTACGCTGTTGAGTGTTAAGACAGGTGCTTGCCCGGAAGACTGTTCTTATTGTTCTCAAAGCGCCCGTAATGATACAGGGCTAGAACGAGAACGTTTATTGCCGCTCAATGAAGTGATCGACGCTGCAAATGAAGCAAAGAAAAATGGCGCTACGCGCTTTTGTATGGGCGCCGCCTGGCGTAATCCGACAGATAAAAACCTGGACAGGGTGATTGAGATGATTACGTCCGTCAAGGAACTGGGTCTGGAAACCTGTGTTACTCTTGGCATGCTGAAACAACAGCAGGCTGAGCGCCTCAAAGAAGCGGGACTGGATTACTATAATCATAATCTGGATACCTCGCCCGAGTTTTATGGCGAAGTGATTTCCACGCGAAGCTATGAAGACCGGTTAAATACACTGGAGCATGTTCGCAACGCTGGCATCAATGTATGTTCAGGGGGCATACTGGGGCTGGGCGAAACACGCCGGGACCGCGCCAGACTGCTACAGGAACTGGCGAACCTGCCGGAGCATCCTCAGTCTGTTCCGATCAATGATCTGGTTCAGATCAAGGGTACGCCACTGGATGGTATTGATAAGCTTAATCCGTTTGAATTTATCCGCACTATCGCCGTGGCGCGAATCATCATGCCTAAATCGTATGTGCGTTTATCGGCGGGTAGAACTGAAATGAGCGATGAGATGCAGGCCTTATGCTTTTTTGCTGGCGCCAATTCGATGTTTTATGGGGATCGTTTACTAACTACGGATAACCCACAGGAAAGTCATGATCTACAATTATTTAAATCCTTGGGAATAGAGACTGAAAAGAAGGCTGTTTCTGAACCGTTGAATGCGGCTTAAGCGACGCATTTAATGCTGCTATTTTTACTAATTAAGTATTGAAGTTAGTAAATTAAGGCGGCATAATACGCCCCTGTTTTTAAAAGCCGCCCTGAATGGTCGCTATGAGGAGAAAAAGTTTTGCCAAATATTACATCAGCTAAAAAGCGAGTTCGTCAATCCGAGTCTCGTCGTTTACATAATAAGCATATTCGTTCGAGTATGCGCACCAAGGTTAAGGCTGTTGTCTATGCGATAGAAGCTGGCGATAAAGATGCGGCTGTATCAGCATACAAATTGGCCGTACCCGCGCTTGATTCAAGTGTGAATAAAGGCATTATTCACAAGAACAAGGCAGCGCGTCATAAAAGTCGTTTGAATGCGCGAATCCAGGCTTTATAATTTTTGCAAACGGTGTTTAGCTAACAATTGTCAGCTTAAATTATTAAAATCCTCACACAGTCTTTAAAGCCAGCATTTTGCTGGCTTTTTGTTTGGCCTGGAAAAAATATCGTTTGTCAGGCGTTATCGCCCATTGAACAAGCAAGCAGGTTAAATGCTCAAAACAATATGAGAAAGTTTCATTATAAATTGCAAACATTGCAAATTTTGTAAATATTGCAAAGATCAGATGGAACAGACATGCTCAGGTACATAACTACGCTTATTTCAGACGGGTTGATTGCACTATTAGTAGTCAGTCTCTTGTTTTGGCTAATGCTAACGCAACCCTTGCTTCCGACAAAGGGGAACAAACATGGGGCGAGCTCCCTGGAATCAGTCAGTGAATCACGTCTTAAAAAGCATGTAACTCAACTCTCGTTAGTCTATGCGCCGCGAACGGTTGGTTTTGGCAATCTTGATTACGCCGCGCACTATATCCATCGCCAATTCATGAAATCAGGGGCGGCTTATTTTCAACGATATAAAACACTGAATGGTTATTTCAATAATGTCATCCTGGAGCTTGGGCCGGAAACTAATGAAATAGTTGTGATCGGCGCGCATTATGATGCGCGCGATGACTCCCTGGATGCAGAAGGCAACGCCAGTGGCGTGGCGACCTTGATTGAACTGGCGCACCAACTCGCCTTACACGAAAATGATTTATCTATCAGGGTGCAACTGGTTGCCTACCCTTTGTCACAGAGCCAGACGTTGCGTCGTGAAGACAGCGGCAGCTTTAATCACGTAGAATGGCTTGCTAAATCGCACAGGAAAGTGAAAATGATGTTTTCTCTGGATAGCGTCGGCCGCTTTAACAAACAGGCCGGCAGTCAGCATTACCCGTTTTCTTTCATGCAATATCTATACCCGGACAACGGCGATTATATTAGTCTGGTCGGGCGCATTGAGGATTTTGTGCAGCTACGCGCCACAAAAAACAGTTTTGCAAAAGCATCGACGCTGCCTTTATATTCATTTAATACGCTGGATGATTTTCCCGGATTTTCATCGCTTGATCATCAAAACTACTGGCAAAAGGGTTACCCCGCCTTCTTGATTACCGATACTGCGAGCTATCGGCAGCTTGACAATCAATCCGCCGATGTTCCCGAACGGCTTGATTATCATAAAATGGCCCTGCTGGTAGCAGGCTTGCACCAGGTCGTTATGGATGCAAAAACCGATGATATAACATCGGTTCAGTTGGCGCGGCAAAATAGCCGCAATAGAAACAAGTCCTCTGGGCGCCTACAATGACTTTTTTGCTTCAGCCAGGATATGCATTGGTCCTCCCCTGAATGGCGCAAAGCCTGTTCCAAAAATAACCCCTGCGTCCAGCAGGTCTGCATCCTCGACGATGCCATCTTCCAGGCATTTTCTTGATTCGTTGAGCAGTTTTTCAATCAGTTTTGTTTGTATTTGATCAGCATCGCCTTGCCAGCCTGTTTTAGCGGGTTTCACTTTTTTGCCGTTTTTCCACTTGTAAAAACCCTGACCGGATTTTCGGCCCAGTTTGCCATTTTTCACTTCCTTGTCCAGCGAGTCGGGCAGCGTTGCGCCCACCGTTTCCGCGAGAATTTTGCCTACATGCAGGCAAATATCCAGTCCTACCATGTCCGCTAGCTCCAGCGGTCCCACGGGCATGCCGTAGTCTACCGCCGCCTGATCGATGACTGTTACAGGCGCGCCTTCCTGATGCAGGGTGACGCCCTCAAGAATATAGGGCATCAGAATGCGATTGATCAAAAAACCCGGTGAGCTTTTAACCGGCAATGGCAGTTTGTTAATGTGCGAGCCGAACGACTGCGCCAGTTTGACTATATCGGGATCGGTTTGCTCTGGATGATGAACTACTTCCAGTAAGGGCATTTTAAACACCGGGTTAAAAAAGTGCAGTCCTACCAGACGTTCTGGCTTTTTCATGACCTGCGCAATTTCATGCAGCGGAATGCTGGAAGTATTGGTGGCGATAATGGCGTCCGGTCTAGCCTTGCTTTCGACAGTTTTAAAAATTTTCTGTTTTGCTTCCAGGTTTTCGAAGATGGCTTCGATAATCACATCCGCTTTTGCTATGCCGTAACCATGCAAGTCAGGCAATAAATTATCCTGCGCCCGCATGATGCGTTGGCGGTCTTTTTTGTAGCGTCGTTGAAAGCCATTATTGGCCCGACCAACCACGCGTCCGAGCGCCTCGCTGCTGATGTCCTGAATAGTCACTTTCATACCCTGCATGGCGCACCAGGCGGCAATATCGCCGCCCATGACGCCGCCGCCGATCACATGCACGCGTCGGGGAGTAAATAAAGATTTGTCGCCCAGGGCCTTGAGCCGGTTTTGTAAAAAGAACACGCGCACCAGATTCTGGGCGGTTTTAGTGGCGACCAGATCAGCGACTGATTCTGCTTCAGCTGCAAACATTGCGTTTGAGTTAGCGCCGTGCATTTCCCATAGATTGATCAGCGCATAGGGAGCAGGGTAGTGCGCCTGTTTTGCCTTGCTCGCTACCTGTTTGCGCATTTGCATGGCGATGATTTTTCGCAGGGGGGCGCTTTCGAGCAATTGCTGAAGTCTGGGCGGCTTTTTCCGGGGAGGTTTATCCAGCAGGGTGTTGAGCGCGGTTGTTTCCAGTTGTCTTAACGGGACGCAGCGGTCAATCAGGCCCATTTTGACAGCTTGCCGGGGTAATATATTGCGCCCGGTCAGCATCATGGGCATGGCCTTCAAAACGCCCATGCGCCGGATTGAACGCACGGTTCCGCCAAAGCCCGGATGAATGCCCAGCTTGATTTCAGGTAGTGAGAGCTTCGTGGAAACAGAGCCTTTAGCAGCAGAAGAGTCCTTTTCCGAATACGAGCCGTCATCAGTAATGATATAATCGCAGGCCAGCGCAATTTCCAGACCGCCGCCCATGCAAAAGCCCCTGATCATGGCGAGCGTGGGAATCGGCATGTCCTCAATGCGCTGACAGAGTTGCTGACCAGCATGAATAAACTGTAATGCAAGCTCCCTGTCATCCGCCGTTATGCCCCTGAATTTTTTGACATCCGCGCCAGCAATAAAGCCGCCAGGCTTGCCTGAATGAATAATCAATCCTTTTGTGTTTTTCAGATCCTGCTGCGTGTTAATGGCGTCTATCGCCGCGAACATTTCCTGAATCACTTCCGGCTTGAGTACATTGGCCGCTTCATCTTTAACATCCAGGGCTAGCCAGAGGAATTTATTTCCATTCGCGTCTTCCCTTAAATTGAGCGAGAGATGGTCAAATTGTGTATTCATACAGCCTCCACCAGCATCGCGCCGCCCTGACCGCCGCCAATGCACAGACTGGCGATTCCCTTGTGAGCGCCTTCGCGTTTTAAAACTTGCGCCAGATGCAATACGATGCGCGCGCCGCTGGAGCCGACTGGATGTCCCAACGCAATCGCGCCGCCATCCACATTGAGGCGCTCCATGGGTATTTCGCCGAGCGTTTTTTCAAGGCCCAGCTCGTCCCGGCAATAGTCAAAATCGTTCATTGCCTTGAGGCAGGCCAACACTTGTGCGGCGAAGGCTTCATTGATTTCCCAGTAATCAATATTATCCATGAAGAGCTGATGTGTTTTAAGCGTTTCAGCGATGGCGTGTGTAGGTCCCAACCCCATTTGGGCGGGATCAAGTCCCGCCCATTGCGCGTGATGCAGGCGCGCAATCGGCGTAAGCCGGTGTTTTTTGACGGCTTCCTCGCTGGCCAGAATCAGGCTGCTGGCGCCATCGGTGATTTGTGAACTATTGCCGGGCGTAACCTTGCCGTAGGGTTTATCGAAAAATGGCTTGAGTTTGGCCAGTTTTTTCATGGAGCTGTCTGGACGTACGCCGTCATCAGCGCTGAAAGCGTCGCCTTTCGTACTGTAGATTGCTTCGATTTCACTCAGATTTTCTGCGTCCATGGCGGTGCTTAAGCGTAGATGGCTTTGTACGGAATATTCATCCATTTGTTCACGCGTAATGCCAAAACGCCAGGCCAGATTCTCGGCGGTCTGTCCCATGTTAAGACCGACGACCGGATCGGTGAGGCCACACAGCAGGGCGATGATTGGCGTGAATTGACGCGGTTTAAGGCGGCTTAGCGCTTTTAGTTTTGCACCGGCTGATTTAGCCTTGTTCCAATTGGCGAGCCAGCGCACCATGTCTTCGCGCAGCAGCAGCGGCGCACGGCTCATTGCGTCGACGCCGCCCGCCAGTACCAGATCGGAGTAGCCATGAGCAATATTGCGCACAGCGTTATCTATCGCCTGCATTCCTGATGCGCAGTTACGCTGCACCGTGTAGGCCGTGAGTTTGTCGCCGCCGCCGATGCGTAGTGCAAGAATACGCGCGATATTGGCTTCGTCAGCGCTTGGCATCATGCAGCCGTAGATGACTTCATCCAGTTCACTGGCCTCAAAATCCTGGCGAAGCATGAGTGGTCTGGTCGCGCCTAGCGCCAGTTCGATGGCGCTGAATAAGCCTGGCTCGCCTCGCGCTTTAAGAAACGGCGTGCGTGCGCCATCCACCAGAAAAACCGGTCGACTGGTTTTTTCCAGGCTATGTGAGGCGTTATGTAACTGGCCATGTAAAGGATTATGCGCTTTGTGATTGGCGGCTTGCGCCCGGGAGTTGCTCACGTCCAGTTCCTTCCGTTTATTATATTATGATTCATTTTTTTGCTCATTTTTTCAAACCGCCGCGCATAAATTCTTCTTCGTTAAACGAATCCACGCGGATTGCATCGCGCATCGCCAACCAGCTAGTGTACAACTGTTCTCCTTCTTCCTTGCTGATCAATGAATTCTGCATGGCTTCTTTAATGCGTTCGGTGTGTGTGCGGCTTTTAAGTTTGCCCTGTTTGTGCAATTGTTTGAATTTCTTTTCGGCTTGTTCTGCGGCGATAGTCTGCTTGAAAGCGTATTCAACCCGACCCGCCGGATCGGCAGGATCATCGCTCAAGTAAGCGCCCTCGGTGAGGCGATCTCGCGTGGATGATGGCTCCAAAGCCAGTTTTGCAACCTGGTGGATCAATTTGTCCGAGGGCGGCGCATAGGGCTTTCCAAATGGAAACATCAGGGCGCGCAGTGTTTTGGCGATGGGGCTAAAGGGGAGATTGTAAAAAACCGCCAGCATCGCCTGTTGCGCGTCATGCATGGTTTGTTGGCAGGCGTAATGCAGCAAGGGAAGATCGGATTCGGGTTCGCCCTGGTCTTCAAAGTGTTTGAGCGTGGCGGAACATAAGTACATATTGGAGAGTATGTCTGCAAAGCGACCGGAAAGGCGCTCGCGACGTTTTAGATTGCCTCCTAGCGTTAATAGTGCATAGTCGGATAGCAGTGCAAAGCCTGCGCTTAAGCGGGTCAGGCGTCGATAGTAGCTGCGCGTCAGAGGGGTGCCGGGTACTTCGAAAATGGCGTTGGTCAAACCAAACCAGATACTTCTGGAAAGATTGCTGATAACAAAGCCGATATGCGCAAACAACGCCTTATCCAGCGCTTCAAGGTTGTTATCTTTTGTGGCTTTCATTTCCTTAAGCAAATAGGGATGACAACGGATCGCACCCTGGCCGAATACAATCAATGAGCGCGTCAAAATATTGGCTCCTTCTACCGTAATCGCAACCGGAATCGCCTGGTAACCGCGCCCGATAAAGTTGGAAGGTCCTAGGCAAATGCCGGAACCGCCCTGTATATCCATGGCGTCATTGATGATTTTGCGCATGCGTTCGGTGAGCTGGTATTTGAGTAGCGCCGTAATAACGGCCGGGCGTTGTCCCTGATCCAGCGCGGTGACGGTTAATTTTCTCGCTGCATCCATAAGATAGGTATTGCCCTGCATATTGGCCAGCGGCTCCTCAATGCCTTCAAATTGCCCGATAGGCACGCCAAACTGTTTGCGCACCCGCGCATAGGCGCCGGTATAGCGCGATAGCATTTTGGCCGCGCCCGTTGACAGCGCCGGTAAGGAGATGCCGCGTCCTTCGCCCAGACACTCAACCAGCATGCGCCAGCCTTTGCCCAGTTGTGCTTCGCCGCCAATAATCCAGTCCATCGGAATAAACACATCCTCACCCCAGTTGGGGCCGTTCTGGAATGGGTTGTTCAGTGGGAAATGACGTTTGCCGATGTCAATACCGGGCGTGTCTGTGGGGATAAGCGCGACCGTTATGCCAATATAATCCGGATTTTCCGGGTCGCGCTCAACATCTACCTGTTTATTGCCATCCAGTAGGCCATCCGGGTCGTAGAGCTGAAACGCCAGCCCCAACAGGGTGGCGATAGGCCCGAGCGTGATATAGCGTTTTTCCCAGTTGAGGCGAATGCCAAGCACATCCGGCTTGCCATTGAATTCAGCCCGGCAGACAATGCCAATATCGGGAATGGATCCGGCATCGCTGCCGGCTTCTGGCCCGGTGAGCGCGAAGCAGGGCACATCCTTGCCCACTGCGAGGCGCGGCAGGTAGAAATCCTTTTGTTGCCGGGTTCCGTATTTGATCAGTAGCTCGCCGGGTCCCAGTGAATTTGGCACCATCACGGTTACAGCGGCTGTAATGCTGCGTCCGGAGAGTTTCATCACTACCTGAGAATGCGCCAGCGCCGAAAAGCCCAGGCCGCCGTATTCGCTGGGTATAATCATGCCGAAAAAGCGTTGTTCTTTGATGTAGTCCCACACTTTAGTGGGCAGATCCTGCAATTCATGCGTGATTTGCCAGTCATCCAGCATAGCGCAAAGTTGCTCTACCGGGCCATCGAGGAAGGCTTGTTCTGCTTCGCTTAGACGACTGCCGGAGAGTTCGCGCAAATGATCCCAGTCCGGCTTCCCTGAAAATAACTGGGCGTCCCACCAGACGTTGCCGCCATCCAGGGCTTCCTGCTCGGTTCTGGATATTTTGGGCAAGTTGGCGGCCAACAGCTTCATGGCGGGCTTGCTCAAAAATTTTTGTCTGAAGTGCGGTAAATTAATCAAGGTCAGGATGACGAGGAGCGTAAGCCAGACTAGCCATAAAAACCATGAATTACTGTGTAGCGAGCCGCTTAAAGCGACTATAACCAGCCACCCTCCTAAAACCCAGGTTGCGTTATTTAAATTTAGGCGAAGATAGCCAATTACGCCAATGGCGATAAAAAGTAGTATGATCCAGAGCATTGTTTTCTCCTTGGTGAATTTTGTTGTTGCTTTTGATTGGCTCTCATGAGTTATGTTTACCGGAAGTGCTTAACTGAGTAATTTAGGGTTCTTGTTAGCCGATGCATCCGCTGTATTCGGTTTGCTTTGTTTGTATGGTTTTTCCGTGTCCTGTTGGGCGTCCGACTTCCTGTTCAAGCTTGCCCCGGTGTTCAATAAAACAGGTATTTTGTTGAAAATTGACGCCACCGCTGAATTTTCCTTTCTTGATTTTTTAAGGGCTTCTTGTTCTGTAGTCGCTGCAGGCTCATCCCAGGGTAGGTTCCGGTATGCGCCCTTCCTGTGCAGCCGCCAGCCTGGGAATTTGAGTATTTGAAATGAAGGCGAGTAGTCAAAATCACTTGGTGTGAATAACATGAAATTCCGTTTATGAAATTTGATCTGCTCATTGTTGTCTGTTTTGATAATGGGCGTGATTGGATAATTTATGCTTTGAAAACAGCGCGCAATCATGCTGGAGCAGATGATGCTGGTCGGTTGCCCGGCGTTGTGCTGAAATAGCGATGAGCGCCAGTGCCTTGGCAGGATGCCATAGGGGAACATGAAACGCGCCAGATCAAGCAACTGACGCACATCATAATTCATGCCCAGATGCTCGGCCGCAAAGCGGATCACTTTCTTTTGGTCTGTAATGCGCAGTCCCGAGGGGCGGCAGATGCGTAAATTTTCTTCCTCATAATTGCTTAGCGCTGTGACGATAGTGCCATGACCAAGCAACGATTCTATGATTAATGGCGCATCTGGCTCCCCATGATAATGCTGACGCACGAGCTTGCGGGTCGCCGGATTTT
>JANTHA010000018.1 GCA_024762625.1 Thiotrichaceae bacterium | reverse complement strand
TTGCGCGTGATGCTGGTGGCGGAAGTGCTGGCCCTGATTTTTTCATTGACCAGCGCTTCATCAACCTATCTGGATTCATTTATAAAACTGGGCTTAACGTCATTGTTTGTACAGTGGGTGGCTTTGTCATCGACACTGACGATCTGTCTGTTGGCGAGGCGTCTGAGAAAACTGTCAGTGGTCAGATTAACGATTGCGGTAACGGCTATTGTCATTCTGTTTACGATCGGCGCATCCATACTGACCATCATGGCCGATAGTTATGAAAAAGTAGGCGCGATTTATTTTTGGGATACGCCGTTTATTCTTAGAAACAGCTTTATCGCCATGGTTCTGAGTCTGATGGGGCTCCATTATTTTTATATACAGAACGAACGGGCCGAGCATGTAAAGGCGGATACCGGCGCAAAATACGATGCATTGCAATCGCGTATGCGGCCACACTTTCTGTTCAATAGCCTGAATACAATCGCCCAGCTGATTCAGGTTGATCAGAACAAGGCTGAAGATGCTCTGCTTGATCTGGCTGATATTTTTCGCACCACGCTGGATACGCGTAACCGTATCACGCTTGGAGAGGAACTGGATGTGACCCTGCGCTATTTGCGTATGGAAGGACTGCGTCTTGGCAAGCGCCGTCTTAACATTGTGTGGGATATGGATAGAAACACGCTGCCATTTAATATGGAAATTCCGCCGCTGCTATTGCAGCCGCTGGTGGAAAACGCCATATACCACGGGATTCAACCCTGCAAGGATGGTGGAACGCTGGGCATCAGTTTGTACGATGCTGGCAACCGCCTTGATGTCGTTGTGACCAACCCGGTGCCGCCGGATGGAACCAATGCGCATCAAAAGGGGAATCATATTGCACAGGAAAACTTAAAAAATCGTTTACAACTCGCCTACGGTGACCGGGCCAATCTAAAAATAACAAAATCCGAGCACCAATACCGCGTTTCATTCTCTATTCCGAAGGAGTAATAATAATGACAATGAATATACTCGTCGTTGATGATGAAGAGCTGGCAAGGCAGCGCATAAGCAGCCTGCTGGAAGATAGCTCTGAGTACTCAATTTGCGCCGAAGCCGAAAACGGGGCTGAGGCGCTGATGATGGTCGAACGTCATCAGCCTGATTTGATCTTGCTGGATATTTCCATGCCTGTCATGGATGGCCTTGAAGTAGCCAAGCACTTATCAGGTATGCCCAATCCACCCGCCGTAATTTTTACTACTGCATACGGAGAATATGCATTAGAAGCCTTTTCAACTAAAGCTACAGGATATCTCATGAAACCAATAAGAAAAGAACAGTTATTCAAAAGCCTGGAACAGGCTCGTTCACTTAATCGTGCGCAGCGAGCAGAAGCAGCTGGAGACAGCGAACTGGAAGGATCAGCGCGTAAACATATTTGTGCGCGGATGCGCGGCAATCTGGAATTGATCCCGATTGAGGATGTCTATTATTTCCAGGCCGACCAGAAATATGTCACTGTACGTCACAAGAATGGCGAAGTGATTATTGAAGAATCGTTAAAATCGCTCGAATCTGACCTGTCTGAAAGGTTTATTCGCATTCACCGTAATGCGCTGGTCGCCAAAAGCCGTATCGCTGGTCTGGCGAAAACCAATATCGGGCGCGTTAAAGTCCAGATTGACAAGATTGAAGACGAGCTGGAAGTCAGTCGTCGTCATGTGGCGGAGATTCGTCGTTTCGTAAGAAACAGATAGCCCTGATTTTGAAGTGAGTAATAAGAATGGCCCGCTTGGGCCATTTCTTATTTAAAAATATCTATCACTGTCGTCCTGTTGTCGCCTGACGATTAGCGTCTTTTTCTATATTTGTTCGTAGTTTTTCAATTTCTTCATCAAGATAAACGCCAAAATATTCTACTGTATTGATGCCCACCATTTTCTCTGCTTTTTGGCGGCCCTCGCTATCCAGAAAAACCAGTGTTGGCGTGACTGTCACCTCATAGCGGGCTGCTATATCGGACGGCTGAATGATTTTCCCTGAAAAATCCTTGATGTCTCGCGCTTCATCCATTTGCAGCTTGCGGATCATGATCTTGTCATCATATTCTCCGCTTTTGATCATCGGCGTTAAAATTTCATTTTCCATCAGAGCGCAATAGGAGCAATGCTCCGCGTGAAAAAACAGCAACAGTCCTAATGACTTTTTCTTCATATCGCGTGAAAGCTGCTGAAAATCGTTTTCTTCAATAACGCCGGGTTCTGATTGTTGCGACTCATGCATGGCTTCAAGCGCGGATGCCGCGCCGCTTAGGAATACGGCAAGGAATAAACATGTTCGGGTCAGTGCTGCAATTTTACTCATCTTTTGCTCATCATCTGTTCTTCATTCGTTTCATCAGCTAATTTTAAATGTGGTTCAACAGCCTGACGCCGTTAAATTTTGCCTCTGGACGCTAATTAACGTAAAGTGTCGCCCAGATGATAGCATGTCTGGAATATACATAATTAAGTTGATGAACGGTATTATGTTTAGCCATCGCATCTATTCCCATTTTCCCCAATGAACTAAATAAGCAAATTATTGAAAATGTCTGATACTTTACGCATCGCAACCCGCAAAAGTCCGCTTGCACTCTGGCAGGCAAATGAAGTTTCCCGTTTATTAACAATGCATTACCCAGATATCGAAGTTGAGTTGGTCACCATGACGACTCAGGGCGACAAGATTCTGGATACGCCGCTGGCGAAAATCGGCGGCAAGGGGCTGTTTGTCAAGGAGCTGGAAACAGGCATGCTCGAGGGCTTGGCTGATATTGCCGTGCATTCCATGAAGGATGTGCCCATGGCGTTTCCGGATGGATTGCATCTCTCGGTTGTTCTGGAGCGGGAAGACCCAACAGACGCCTTCGTTTCAAACAATTACAAGCGGTTTGAGGATTTGCCGCTTAACGCCAAAGTCGGCACTTGTAGTTTGCGTCGTCAAACCCAGATTCGCGAGCGGCGTCCCGACCTGGAAATTCTGGATTTGCGCGGCAACGTCAATAGCCGACTTGCAAAACTGGATGAAGGTCAATATGACGCAATTATACTGGCCTCAGCGGGTCTAAAGCGTCTTGGCTTTGATGCGCGTATTAGCCATCGTATTGACATTGATCTGAGCTTGCCAGCGGTAGGCCAGGGAGCCATTGGCATTGAGTGCCGAAGCGATGATCAGCGCGTCAATCAATTACTGGTTCCGCTCAATCATCAGGAAACAGCAATTCGGGTGGCGGCGGAACGCGCCCAGAATCAGCGACTCAATGGTGGCTGTCAGGTGCCTATCGGCGGCCATGCAGTATTAAACGATGACCGTCTGTTAATAAAGGGACTGATCGGTTACCCCGATGGCTCCAGAATCTATCGTGCTGAGCGGGAAGGTCCGGCGGAACAGGCCGAAACACTCGGCGCCGAGGTGGCGGAAGATTTACTGTCGCAAGGAGGCGGTAAAGTGCTGGAGCAGTTGGGTATTGCTCATTAATCGCTCATTAATCGCTTACTAATTGTTCATTAATAATGCGTAAGAATCCGTTAGCAGCATTAACAGAAACGCCCGACAGTCATTTGAAGGGTAAATGGATTGCGATTACCCGCCCTGCCCATCAGGCTCGAACGATACAGAAGAAACTGGAAAAAGCAGGCGCGCATGTCGTGCTGTTTTCTTTGCTAGAGATAGCCCCGCCTTCTGATCCAGGACGTTGTGAAGCGCAACTGGCAAAGGCAGGCGAATATGATCTGCTTATTTTTGTTAGCCCCAATGCGGTAGAACAAAGTCTGGCATGGTTGCCTGCTTCGTTGCCAGACAAGGTAAAAATCGCTGCGGTGGGTAAAAAAACGGCGGCTGTTCTTAAGCAGCATGGCATGTCCCCGGATATTTTCCCTACACGACATTTCAACAGTGAAGCACTGTTGGCCATGTCAGCGATGCAGGATTTTTATACAGATCCTGAAACCGGGAAACCAAAAAAAATTGCTATCATCCGTGGCGAAGACGGCCGCAACAAATTACGCGAAATATTAACCCAGCGCGGCGCGGATGTTGATCATGTCGATGTATACAGGCGAATTTGCCCACAAACAAATGCTACGTTATTAAAACAGCACTGGCGACGCGGAGAACTTGATATAATCGTGCTGACGAGCGGAACCAGCGTCGAATATCTGTTTCAACTTGCAAACGGTGAAGAATGGTTGCAAAAGACGTTGCTGTTGCTGGGCAGTCGTCGTATTCGGCGGCATGTTCCAGAGAAATACCAGGGGCGAGTAATTTATGGTGATAATCCCAGTGACGAAACAATCTTTAGCGCGTTAGACAACATATACGCCAATGAATGATACCCCATGGAAGAACTAGAGCAAAAACTATTAAACAAACTAAACCGCAGAACCCGGTTTACCCAGTTTATTGCCTGGCTAGCGCTGTTTTTTACAGCGGTGGGGATTGCAGCGGGTTATAAAAACTGGCTTAGAATCCATGATAAGGCAAAAACCGGTTTAAGAAATATTGCGGAAATACGCAAGGAATTGCCTGAATACGCAAAAAAAGATCATGTTGCCTTGCTTGAAAAGGAAATTAACGACAACCTGAAAGAGAGTAAAACACATCTTGACAAGTCGATGAAGGAATTGCGAAATATTCAGGACAGCACGCAACATATAGCGGAAACGGTGTATACCCAGGTTGAAGCGCTAACCAGAAAACAGTCACAGCTATTTAGTCAAACGCCCACCGTTCAAGACTGGTCGCTGGGCGAGGTGCATTTTTTACTGCAAACGGCGCTACAACGTTTTAAGCTTAATCATGATAAAGCTGGAGCGATTGAAGCCTTAAAACTTGCTGATGCGCTTCTGCTCGAAAGAGCTTCGGTTGATTTGCTGCCCGTGCGCAAACAAATCAGTCGTGATATCGCGACGCTTAGCCAGTTTTCGCCGCCGGATAAAACAGTGCTTTCAAGTCGCATAGATCGTTTACTTGTCGAACTAAAACCGCTTAAAACAAATTCAGCAGATCATCAGGCTAAACCTATTGAATTCTTACCTAAAAGCAAGGATGAAAAAGATAGTAGTGACAAGTCTGCTGAAACGGAGAGTAATAAACCGGCCAGTGAGTCCTTGGTTAGTCGCGTCAAGCAAACCATTACCGAGGCTGTTGTGATTCGAAAATTTGACAAGCCGATTCAGTTGGAAATGGACGCGGAAGCTCAGGAAAGACTTTATCATCTACTATCCTTGCGGCTTGAAACATTGCGTATGATGTTGCTCCAGGGCGACAACGAGAGTTACCATCAGCAAATCCAGCGGATCAAAGCACTGATTAAACAATATTATCATGGTCAGCAACAGCATCTTCAGGATCAACTGGATCAACTTGATAAGGTAAATCTGAAACCAGAATTGCCGGATATTTCCAGGTCTTTGACGATGCTTAAAAATTATATGATGGCGCAACCTGATAACGCCGCGCCAGCTAAAAACACCGCGCCAGCTAAAAATGCCGCGCCAGCTAAAAATGCCGCGCCAGCCAACCAGATCCAACAGAAAAAGGCGGCAGAGCTATAGTCAACCACGAGAGAAAATAAACAATGCGTTATTTATTTATTATCGTCGCCATTATTGGCGCATTCTGGCTCGGCAGCTATGCCTTTGAGCATTCACAGGATGTTACTATTACATGGGGAGACTGGATGAGCATCACGCTGACCAGCACCACCCTGCTAATTGCAACTGTGCTCGGACTGGTTGGCCTTTATTTGCTGGTCGCCTTGATAAAAGCTCTTTTTGGCTTGCGAAAACGCCTGAAAAAACGCAAACAGGCTAAACTTACGGAGAAAGCCAAGCAGGAGATGACCCAGGGATTGGTTCATTTTACCGAGGGACACTGGAGCGAGGCGGAAAAATTGCTGATTAACAGTATCGCCTATTCAGAGACTCCCTTGATAAACTACCTGGCGGCTGCTCGCGCTGCTCATATGCAGGAAGCTTATAACCGGCGTGATAAATATCTGAAAAAAGCCAGTGAACAAGGTGAAGATGCGCATATCGCCGTGGCTGTATCGCAAGCTGAAATGCAGTACAGTTGTGGACAGACCGAACAGGCGCGCGCTACCCTGATTCATTTACGAGAAAATGCGCCGGATCATCCCTATGCGAATAAATTGCTAGCCAAGGTTTACTATAAACAGGAAGACTGGAACAAGTTATTTGAACTTTTGCCTGCACTCAGCAAACTGGAATTGATTACTGATAAAGACAGGGAAAAATACCAAACAACTGCGTTGACCGGAATTTTTCACATGCTGGCGAATAAAAAAGATAGCGCTAAACTGAACGCGCTCTGGAAAAAACTGCCTGCGGATATTCGCGAAAGACCTGATGCTATTTTGCTGTATTGTGAAGCGTTGTCTGATTCAGGGGAGCAGGCCGCTAGCGACAAGTTATTAATTTCCACGCTTAACAGAGAGTGGGATGAAAAGTTAATAGAACGTTATGGCTTGATTGAGCATAAAAAACTGGGGGCGGCTATTCAACAAGGCGAAAAATGGCTGGAACAACATAAAAATAGCCCGATGTTATTACTTGCTTTAGCGCGTCTGCACCGTCGATACCAGCTATGGGGTAAAAGCAAAACCTATTATAACGCCAGTCTAAATATTGCGCCCTCTGCTCCGGTTTATCTTGAATTAGCTGAATTACTGGAAGAGCTTGAAGAATTCGAAAATTCGCAAACCTGTTATCAATATGGTTTGCGTTACAGTATTTACAAGAAAGGCGAAATACTCAGTTTAAAAGCGGCCAATCATACAGACCCAAAGCTCGCAGTCGTGCCCGACGAGGATAAGGAAATATACTCAATTTAGCTTGGAAGCTCTGCTTGTCTGATTAAGAGCTGGCTGAATCAGCTAGCATAAAACTAATCATGACATATTCAGGGCATTATCCATTGAGCCGCTTCATTTTTTTCTATGCGTTCTTTGCGTACTATGCGTAGTTTTATTCGAGGGGGTTCTTTTAGTCAGTAATTTACTCAGTGCGACAAGGTCTTTTTCGGATAGCGTGCCTGCAGCCTGTTTCAGTTTTAGCGTATTTAATAAAAACTCATAACGCGCTGTGGTGTAATCGCGCTTGGCTGCAAAGGTCTCTCGCAACGATAGCAAGACATCGACTGCGGTGCGCGTTCCGGCCTCAAAACCAGCCTGGGTGGCTCTTGCTGCAGTCTGAGTCGAATTCAACGCCTGTTTAAGCGCCTTGAGGCGGGACAAGCCAGTGAGTATCGTCAGATAGTTGGCGCGGGTTTGCTGGTTTGCCAGTCGTTTTTGCAGCTCAAGTTGTTGCTGCGCCTGATGTAGCTTGTGGCGCGCTTCACGAATGCCGGATGCAATATTGCCGCCTTGATAAAGGGGCATGTTTAATTGAACACCTACGGAAGCATCAACCTTGTCCTGATCAAAGGAAGCCTCGCCGAATGTAGAATTATCAGTATGGCGCGCAAACAGGTTTACCTTTGGGCTTTTAGCAGCGTGTGCGATATCCACCGCTTTTTGAGCGGCCTGAACGGCGTACTGCGCCGCCAGCACGCCTTTGCTATTGGCGATAGCCGATTTAGCCCAAAGTCCAACATCATTGGGTTTTGGAACTAGCAAGGGAATATTGTCAGCTGCCCCGTTGAGGCTTTTATAATAGCGCGTTGTGATAGCGCGCAAACTTTCCCGGGCGAGGTCGATTTGCTGCAAGGCTACCTTTTCTTGCGCCCTGGCGAGGTCGTAGCGCGCCTGTGCCTCCTTGACATCGGTAATCGCGGAACGGCCTGCATCAAAATAGGCTTTTACCTGATTTAACTGACGACCAATAGCCTTGGTTTCAGCTCTGGAAAAGCTCAGTGACTCATTGGCGTCCAGAAACTGGAAATAGGCTTGTGCGACGCGAATGATAAGGTCTTGACGATCTGATTCCAGGGTTGCCTTGGCTTGAAGAATGCTCGCATCAACCTGGCCGACCTGCGCCTGTAATTCCTTGTTATAGATTGGTTTAGTCAGGGTTAAATCATAGCCGAGATTTAAAAAACCGGCGCCATCATCGCCGCGAATGCTTCTGCCAATGTATTGCAGGTTGTAACTGGCGTTTGCGCCGAGATCAACTCTCGGTTTTAACGCTGATAATACTTGCGGCTTTTTTTCCAGAGTGGCGAGATAGCCTGTTTCGCTTATCTTGAGTTGAGCATCATTTTGTTTGGCGTGTTGATAAACTTGCAACAGATTTTCCGCCCATGCGGTTGAGCCCATCGTTAGCGATAGCGCAATAGAGAGCAATACGCGCGACAGGATTCTGGTTTTTTTGGTTGGGCCTGTTTGTGCGCTGTGCTGTTCTAAGCCAAGCCTGGAGTTTGGTTTAAAACCCAGCTCAAAACTTGGCTCATAACGGTGTGCGTTTGCTCTATTGGATGGCGTCTGTGCTGATAACATAATGCTTTCCATGCGGTTAAGGGATAGATATATTAGAATAAGCTAATATACATTATACTTTAAGTTAACACTACTTAATTAACAATCAATTTAAAATGAAAAGACGGGTTTTTGAGTAAATCCAACCAGTGGTTTAAGTTCTGTCTCGAATAAGCTGCTGCGAGTGAATTCATTTTTACCCTGATTTTTTCCTGGCTCGGCGCTGCGCACGACTTTCATGGCGTGCATGACCGGATTTTTGCCGATTGTGCTACCGACAACGACAAACAAGCGTCCTCCCGGATTCAATAGTCGCTCAAAAGCTGGCGTATATTCAGGAATGGAGCCCGTTACTGCTATCACATCATATCTTGCGCCGGGTCTCTTTCCGTTTTCATAGGCGTTTACAAATGCTGTAAGCGCATCTTTATTTTCCAGTTTGACATTGGCGATATTTTGTTGAGCTAGCTTATCAGCTGCGGATTCAAGAAAATCATCATAGATATCGATACTGTCCACCTGTTTTGACATCATCGCCATACATGCTGTTACATAGCCGCTTCCCGTGCCGATCTCCAGACATTCATCATTCATGTCCAGTTTAAGCTCCTGCAACATGCGCCCCTCGACACGCGGAAACATCATGGACTCGCCATGCGCCAGTGGTATTTCTAAATCAGCATAGGCGAGTGAAATAAGCGGCTCAGGAACAAATGCATCCCGGGGAATACTGCCCATGGTCTGTAATACAGTTTGATCCAGCACAGACCAGGGTCTGATTTGTTGCTCGATCATATTAAAGCGCGCCTTTTCCAAATCCATTATTTTATTACTCTCTATGAAAATCCAGTTGTTAAGGTTACGAATTATAAGGGAATAAGGCAAGTAGTGCTTTGTATCTTATTGGTTTGGCTGTCTGTCAGCCGCATAACTTCTATTTGATAGCGGGTGGGCTTTTTCAGTTTAGGCGCGTTATTACCCTTCAATTACTCTTCAATTACGCTTCAATTACCCTTCGTCGGGAAAATTTCATATAGATGCAATAATTGCTTATTATTACCACAGTTAAATATAGCTTTTAATTATTTATCCATAAATCATCCATGTTTGGGTGCTAAAACATGGGCTATAAAAGGAAAATTTTAAACTATCAAGCTATTTAGACGCATTAAAATAAAAATAAGCCAGGAATTATTATGATTAAGACATTTACGCTTAATAAAATCGAAGAAGAGAAAGTTTCTGAAAGAAAAGGATTAATGAAATTTCATCTAACCGATGAAAATAATTCACCCAGAGTGGTAACTGGAATTACGTTTCTGGATGAAAACGGACGACCCAAAGGGATTTGTTCTTCAACAAAGCGGGAATTGCCTCTGGTCCAGATACTTTTTGAAATGAAGGAAGATGAAAAGATTAGCCTGGAGTTTAAATATTACAACAGGGTTTTCAATCGAGAGCTTGATATGACCATTAATCAGGTCGCTTATGAAAAAGTGCTGGAAATGGAAAAAGAAAAGAATATATTTAACCGGATGAGCCGTTTTTTCAAAAAACTGCTGCATCCACATGAAGAAGGACATTCAACAATTTCCTGATCAGGAAAATATACCCAACTCCGCCAGACCGGATTTAAAACTTTTTGCTACAATCATGATCTTATGTAATGCTAATAAGCATTTCTTGATAAAGCAATTGATGAATCAATAAAGGTTTTGATCCTATGAAATGGCGAGATCGTGAACAAAGTCGCAATGTAGAAGATAGAAGAAATAGCAGTGGCCGCGGTGGTCGCAGGAGTCTGCCCTCAATTGGGACTCTGATGCTTATTTTACCTTTAATCAAGCCATTGCTTAAATCGAAAATAGGGTTGGCTGTAGTAGGATTGGGCGCAGCCGCCTATTTTTTGATGCCATCGTTTACTGGCGGCGGGAGTAAGCCCGCAAATCAGCAGGCTGATGACACCCAGGCGGCTTTTATCAAGACAGTGCATGCTGACGCCGAGAAAGTCTGGAGCGATATTTTTCGCCAGGCGGGATTACGCTACGAAGAACCCGTACTGGTGTTATATCGGGGCAGAACACGAAGCGGTTGTGGTGTAGCCAAATCCGAGATGGGGCCGTTTTACTGCCCAAGCGACCACAAGGTGTATATTGACCTGGCCTTTTTCAATGAAATGAAACAGGAGTTTGGCGCTTCCGGAGATTTTGCCGAAGCCTATGTGCTGGCGCATGAGATTGGTCATCATATCCAAAATCTGGAAGGCACTCTTGACAAGGTTGAGTATCAAAAACGTCGTGTCAGCGGCGGCGAGGAAAACAAACTTCAGGTTAAAACCGAATTACAGGCGGACTGCTATGCAGGCGTCTGGGCGAATCATGCGCAAAAGAAATTTCACATGCTGGAGCAAGGCGACCTGGAGGAAGCCTTGAGAGCGGCTTTTGCGATTGGCGATGATAATATACAGAAAAAAGCACAGGGCTATGTGGTTCCGCACTCCTTTACGCATGGCAGCTCCAAACAGCGCGTTGAATGGTTTGCTCGGGGCTTGAAGAGCGGAGACTTGCGGGATTGTCAGACCTTTAAATAATAGCGCAGATCACACAAACCAGCCGCTTTGAAAATCCTGATCTTTCATCGCGGCCACTTTTTCCTCAATCTTGTTGAGCGCAACAATCATCTTGACGGTTTTTTTCTCTAGCTGTTTGAGTTTATTGCGGCGAAAGCGTTTTTCGTTAACCGGTATTTCTGAATTCGCTGTAATCACGGTTGAACGTGGTTTTTTGCGGCGATCGAAGGTCATGTAATAAAGCGCGGTGTAGCTTTGATGAATTTCCTTATGCAGCGTTTCCAGTTCTAGAAGTTGTGGAATATTAACCAGCTTACGGCCTTCCTGATCAAACCATTTACCAAAATTGCACGCTGTGCATTCAATGGGTTTTTGTAAATGCGTCTGTGCCTCACCTTGCAGAATTTTTTGTCCCTCTCTGATCCATTCAATATGCTCGGGTTTAGCCTGCCGCAGAGTCTTGATGATATGCTGCTTGTTCATGGTGCGTTATTTTTATTTTACGTTTTTGATTTCAACAGAGGAGTTCAGGCTCCACCTTAACCGATTGGTCTGATATTTCAAGCTAAACTGGACTAATGGCGTCTCTCCTTATGAGGCATAGGTTGTTGCGACTTTACCCTGCTCATCCACTGAGTGCAGTTTGACATCATATCCCCATAATTGGCGGATATGTTTGACGACTTCGATAGTGTCAGGCCCTAGTGGTCTGCGATTGTTCATGAAGTGATGTAGTGTCAGGGTTCTGTCGCCCTGGACATTGACATCGAAAACCTGGATATCAGGTTCCCGGTGGCTCAGGTTGTATTGTTGAGCCAGCTGTTTGCGAATCAAATGATAGCCCTGTTCATTATGGATTGCTTCGACATTGATGGTTTCGATATGGTCATCATCATCCAGATAAAACAAATGAAAATCACGAATGACTTTGGGCGACAGAAATTGTTGAATGAAGCTCTCATCGCGATAATTGCGCATTGCATTATGCAGCGTTTCCAGCCAGTCGCCCCCGGCAAAATCCGGAAACCAGCGATGGTCTTCTTCGGTCGGGTTTTCGCAGATGCGGCGAATGTCCTGCATCATTGCAAACCCTAAGGCATAAGGATTGATGCCGGAATAATAGGGGCTGTCAAACGCCGGTTGTGCGATGACGCTGGTATGCGAGGCGAGAAATTCCATGATAAAACCATCGGATACCAGTCCTTCATCATAAAGCTCATGTAAAATGGTATAGTGCCAGAATGTCGCCCAGCCTTCATTCATGACCTGGGTCTGGCGTTGTGGATAAAAATATTGCGAAATTTTACGAACAATGCGCACGACTTCGCGTTGCCAGGTCTTAAGCATGGGCGCATTTTTCTCGATAAAATAGAGGATGTTTTCTTGTGGATCTTCCGGAAAGCGTTTCTTTTTTTGAGCGCTTTTCTTGTCTTTGCTTTCTGGCACAGTGCGCCACAAATCATTGATATGTTGCTGAATGTAGTGTTCGCGATCTTTCTGGCGCTGTTGCTCTTCTTCAACCGAGATGGGCGCAGGGCGTTTATAACGATCCACGCCATAGTTCATCAGTGCATGGCAGGAGTCAAGCAGACGTTCTACTTCTTCAACGCCATGACGCTCTTCACATTTTGCAATATAAGCTTTGGCGAATAAAAAATAATCTATAATTGCTTCAGCGTCTGTCCAGGTGCGAAAAAGATAGTTGCCTTTAAAAAAGGAATTGTGACCATAACAGGCGTGGGCAATTACCAGCGCCTGCATGGTCAATGTGTTTTCTTCCATGAGGTAGGCGATACAGGGACTGGAGTTGATTACAATTTCATAAGCCAGTCCCATGCGCCCGCGTTGGTAAGCCTGTTCGGTGCTGAGAAAGTGCTTGCCATAGGACCAGTGATTATAATTGATTGGCATTCCTACCGAGGCGTAGGCGTCCATCATCTGGTCGGAGCGTATCACTTCGATCTGGTTAGGATAGGTATCAAGTTTGAATTTGTCTTTGGCGATACGGGAAATTTCGCGGTCATACTTTTCCAGCAATTCAAATGTCCATTCATTGCTGGTCGAAATGTAATTTCGTCTGACTGTTTTTTTCTGTATTTTGTTTTCTTCAGGCGCTTGTTTTCCGAGTATTCTCCTGTGTGGCCGCTGCGTTTTGGTCTTGGGTCTTTCCGCGACGCCGGATGCCGGCATTTGTGGTGGTTTGTGTTTCATGCTTTTTGTACCCTTTGTCTTTTAAACAATTCACGGAATACCGGAAAAATTTCGCTATTGTCGCGCACTTTGCTTAATGCAAAGCGATCGCTGAATTGTGCTTTTAAGCGGGTGTACAGGCGCCACAATTCCTGTGGCTCTTGCTGGCCAATTTCAATATAGGAAAAATATTGCACCATGGGTAAAATGGAATTCACCATGATTTCGTTGCATTTGGCCTGGTCGTTTTGCCAGTTGTCGCCATCCGAGGCCTGTGCTCCATAAATGTTCCATTGTTCAGGCGGGTAGCGATCCTTGATAATATCGCCCATTAATTCGAGTGCGCTGGAAACCACGGTGCCGCCAGTTTCACGGGAATAGAAAAAATCTTCTTCGCTGACTTCGGTTGCCTGGGTATGATGGCGGATAAACACCACCTCGATTTTTTTGTAGCTGCGTTGTAAAAACAGGTAAAGCAGGTAGAAAAAACGTTTCGCGGTGTCCTTGATTTCCTGAGTCATGGAGCCGGATACATCCATCACGCAGAACATGACCGCCTTGGGCGATGGCTGCGGATTCTTGACGCGTAGATTGAATTTCAGGTCAAACTCATCAATATAGGGCAAGGCATTCAATTTGCTGGTGAGGGCGGCGATTTCTTCCTCAAGCGCCAGTTTGTGTTTTTTCTGTTTCTCGCTGTATGGTTTGGGTGTCGTTTCAATAAATTCAGCAAGTTCTTCCCGTAATATACGGCGTAATTTGCGTTTTTTTCCACCCAGTGCAATGCGTCTGGCGTGAGCGCTGCGTAAAGACCGGACAATGTTAATCTGATTGGGACTGCCTACTTCACTGATGCCGGCGCGCTTGTAATTAAACTCGTCATCGCTGCTCAACTGCATTTTAATCATATTGGGCAGCGCCAGATCCTCGAACATGAATTCGAGAAATTCCGCCTGGGAAATCTGAAACACAAAGTCATCTTCGCCTTCGCCTGAATCAGATGCCTGGCCTTCGCCAGCGCCGCCTTGTCCACCGCCTTCCGGGCGCTTGAATTTATCGCCCGCTACAAATTCCTTGTTTCCAGGGTGAACAATGCTGCGTTTGCCGCCCGGACCATGGCTGAATACAGGTTCTGACAGGTCTTTTTTAGGAATGCTGATGCTGTCCCCGCTTTCCATGTCTTCCAGTTTACGTTTGTTCACCGCATCGGAAACGGCTTCTTTGATTTGCTTGCGATAGCGTTTCAAGAAGCGCTGACGGTTGACTGTGCTTTTATTTTTGCTATTGAGTCGACGGTCGACGATATAAGATGACATGTGCCTACACTCCTGTTTATTGCCGAACCTATTGCGATTTACGCACCCTTAAATACCATTCAGCCAATAGCCTGACCTGTTTTTCGGTATAGCCGCGCTCCACCATCCTGGAAACAAAATTGTCATGTTTCTGTTGTTCTTCACGGGATGATTTGGTGCTGAATGATATGACCGGCAACAATTCTTCGGTGCTGGAAAACATTTTCTTTTCTATCACATGACGCAGTTTTTCATAGCTGGTCCAGGTCGGATTCCTGCCGTCATTATTGGCTTTGGCGCGCAACACAAAATTGACCACTTCATTACGGAAATCCTTGGGATTGCTGATGCCGGCGGGTTTCTCGATTTTTTCGAGGTCGTCATTA